>JBDMZA010000174.1:0-2768 GCA_039770155.1 Clostridiales bacterium | reverse complement strand
GAAAGAACCAAGCAAGGATTACAAGCAGCCAAGAAAAGTGGCAAAGTTCTTGGAAGACCAAAAGGTACTTTAGGAAAATCTATTTTAGATGGAAAAGCAAGGCAAACGCATATGGTTTATTAGTTTTATTATCATGTTAAAATCTAGAAATTATATTAAAATTTGAAGATTATATTTTTCGTATAATAAGTCTATTTGACTATAATTTCTAATATCAACTATTTTTTGAGACCGAAATTTTCATATGCGTTTGCCTTGATTTGATATACTATTAGCAAATTCTGAAAATATGTTGAATCTTAGATTTTCTTGCTCATGCTTTTCTAATTCTTTTTCTGCTATATTCATATAATCAAAAATAACTGTAGAATAAGATTCTTTATTTTTACCTTTTAGAGATGTATTAAAATCTTGTAAAAATATTTCTAATATTTTACCAATTATTTTTAATAATTTCATTAATTTTTCTAATATAGTATATAATTCTATATTGTTAATTTGTTCTTTACTAATATTATCTATTAAAATTTTATAATACCGATTGCAGATTTCTCCATTTAATTCTTTATTGTCATAAGCTAATTTTTCCAATATTAGTTTAACCTCACTATTACCAAATGTTTGTTTAACTAAATAGATTTTAGCTGAATTTGAAATTATTGTTTTCATATATGCAACATATGATAGTACTGAAATTCTCAATAAGATATTAAACTTTTTATCATTACATTTCCTTTCATTTTCATTGTAACTTAATTCATAAGCAATTATCTCAATAAATTCTTTTATATTATCACATTCTGAAAATTCTTTTACAAAGTTATTTTTAAATTCATCTATATTATGATATTTATTTTCTTTAATTTCACATTCATTACTATCCCAATTTCCAATAAGCTTAAATGCACCCCAGAAATATGGATGAGAATAATAATCAACATCAGCGACTGCTTTTCTTGCTAATAACAATGCTTTTGATTTATTTTCACCTTTTCTTATTTCATTATAAAATTTCATCATAAATATATACGTTGATTTTGGATTTATTTTCCACATTGAAACTAAAACAGAGGATACTCCAGAATATAATATTGCTCGAGTCAAACCAACTAGTTCATCACCTTCTATAATTAAGTTTTCACCTGATTGACAAGCACTGAAAACAACTAAATCAGCATTTAATCTCAGACTTAAAAAATCATTTGCTGTTAAAATACCATTAAAAAGGCAAATACCAGAATTTAGAGGAAATTCTTTATTAAAATATCCATGACAAGAAAAATGTAATATACTGTACTTTAAACTGTTATATACACTTTCTATTGTAGCTTTATCATCTAATAATGGCTCATTATTAAAAATCTCTTTTGATATACATTTTGCTTCTTCTTCAAAATGGACACCAAAACATATCCCAGTATTATCCCTATTGTTTTTTTTACCTTTACTATGTATTAATGCTGCTGAAGATGGACTATATGAAATTGCATGTTTTAAACCTAAGTATATATTTTCTTCTTCAAATAAAATTTCAAATGGCAACTGATGTAAAGTTTTATGTGGAACTATATGTATATTGCAATTTTTACTAAAATAGACTACTACAGGTTTAATGAGAATGTTACTTATTTCTACTATTGTCTCTACACCAATTTTTTTACCTTTGTTTTCTTCATTATATTTCATACATTTATATAATTTATTTATAAGCCCCGTAATTTTTGTTTGACTACAATTTATTTCTTTTGTATAAAAGGACTTTTTCTTTATTATATATATTATTATCTTCTTTTCCATAATATAATATTCTAAATAGACAAAATCATTATAACTAGGATCAATCATATCTTGTATTACATTAATATCAATATGTACACCTTTACGAAGTTGTACATACTGCTTATCAATTAATTTCATTTTATTGTAAACATTATTTAAATTGTCATACAATTTGTCCAAGTCATATTTTTGCTCGTCTAACCAACTAATATTATCCTCTTTTTGTAATGCAATATTACGAATTATAGATAATAATTTTTTCTCTTCTTTTAGAAGAGTACTTTCTGCAACTAATTCATCTGATGGTAAAATGGAACTATGTTTTAATAAATCTGTAAGGGCTCTTGATTTTACCGAAGTTGCATACTTAAAAGATTCAGCATAATCTTTAAATACACAACAGCATAAACTTACAATACAATCTGCTATCATAATAGATTGTCTATATACATCTATTTTATCGTTTTCATTTATACACATACCTCCCATATAATCAAGATGTTTAAATCCTTTTTTTAAAAATTTATAAGCTTTTTCTGGGTTGATATCTAAGTAAATAAGACCTATATAACGTGAAACTAATAAATTTTGTTGAGAACTTCCATATTCTTCACATAAAGTAATAGCAGATTCTAAATAGTTTATCGCTTCATTTTTATTACCAACATTCATATTAATTTCATATTTAGAAATTAAACATTGAATATAAATACCATTGTCATTTAGTTTTTTAGCTATAGATTCAGCCTTATCTATAAATCCGAAAGCTCTTTCATGATCGTTAATTTGAGAATAAAAACTTGAAATATTTAAATATGAATTAGCTAAATATATTTCATTATTGATTTCTTCCGCTAATTTTATACATTTTTTCATATACTCAATTGAAGATATCAATTTATTTTTGTTTAACCCAACTTTCCTTTAGAACAAGCTTAAATTTAGTAATAGCTTAAAACATCATTTTATTTCGGGCACTACAATCTCCG
>JBDMZA010000173.1:0-5153 GCA_039770155.1 Clostridiales bacterium | reverse complement strand
GAAAGTGTAGCAGGTGCTCATATATTAAAGAATAGTATTTCATTTGATAATTTAGCAAAAGGTATTACAAGCAACAGTGGTCCTGATTGCAAAATTTTAAATTGTATTTCTTACAAAAATGGAACTGAAAATCTTTCACTATACACAAGTGCAAAAGTAACTAACTTTGAACTAAACAATACAATATCATATGCTGGTGAAAAAGCTGATAAAATATCACTTAAAAATCAAACAACTCTATCTAGTGAAACTAACTATATTGACGGTAAAAATTCAGCAGGTGCCGAAGTTACTGACAGCTGGTTTGAAAGTATTGATACTACAATTAAACCTACAATTGTAGAAGATGGAAGTATTGATATGCACGGATTATTGTCAATGACAGATGAGGCAAATGCTGATGTAGGTGCATCAATTGAAGCTAATGATACACCTACTGAAGTAACTATTGGTACTGAAATCAATAATGGTAATAATTCATCCCACAAAAGCAAATTTAAAAAACTGCTAGAACTATTGACTGAATTTTTTTCAAATTTTTTCAAATAGTTTTTAAATAGTTCTAAAATAGTTTAAAAAAAATAATTAATTTAAAGAGTGAATTACTTTCGTAATTCACTCTTTTTTTTTAGAACAGATTTATTTAAATTAACCTGTCCCATTCTAAGGTCTACATCCTTGTAGTTAGAAATTTTTTTATTATCATTGAATTTCTGATTTTACAATACATTCAAATACTCTATTAGTTGGCAAATCTCCTTCTACAGATATCTTATCCCATTTGTATAATTCATTATTAATTCTTAAGGAGTTCTCCATAAATTTATTTACAATCCAAAAGCGACCACCTGGTTTATTATTTGTATCATATTTTGTAGTATTATTAAATACTACATTGATGTTGTTCTTAATATAAGAATATGTACCTGGAGCAACATATCTTAATTTTGTATTATATATACCATCTTCTAGCAAATGTTGTATCAAAACCTTAGAATGAGCTTTTGCAATAATATTTTTATTGTTAGAATTTCCATACAAATAATCCGCTGTACCAAAAACTTGTGCATGAGCAATTCCCAAACCTGTTGAATTACCAATTGTGTTAAACCCACTATAGCAAGCTAATTGATTTATACTATTTTCTTTATATTCAGATAATTTCTCAAGCAATCCCCAATCAACTCTATTTGTCATCAAATCTAAGACACCAATATTTGAACCTTTATTATACTCTCTATAAACTTCTCTTGCAAAATTTATACTTTCTTCTTCATTATATAAATAATTTTTTCCATTTTCATCTTTCAAATCACTATTATGAACAAACAACATAAAATTTCTTGCATCATTTTTCTCTTCAATACGATTTTCATAACCTTTTTTTAATTTCCTAGTTACAAAATTTATTCTTTGAGATATTAATTTTTCAGTTGATAATGCATCATATGCTCCTACATGTTTCTTTGAACTTTCTTGATCTTTATCTAAAGTATAATTAACTTCTAATTTAGTTGCAAAATGTTTTCTTCTGGTCAAATCTCTACTATAAATCATTTGAGGAACTTCATCTGTTCCAAATATATAATTAATTTTTTTATTTCTGCCTTGAATTGAATCTTCAACACTATCTTTTCCAAATATATCTTCTTGCATCAATATAACTTCATCCAAATATCTTCTGCCAAAGCTATATTTTACTGGATTACTATATTCATCCTTATCTACCCAATCTTCATCTTTTTTATTTTTAATGAAAGTTGGAATTAAATAATCATCCATACTAATTACCAGTTCATCTATACAAGCATATCTTACTTTTTTTATCATCTTTTTCATCAGATAGCATGTATCTGAATAAATCTTTTCATATAAATTAGCAATTGGAATTCCTTTATATATAAAATCATCTGAAGCACATTTTATATAGTTATAGTTAAAATTATTTAAAAATTCACTTTCCCAAATTTCTAATTTTTTTCCCATATCCTTTTTTGATTTTACATAACCATATTCTATTAATAAATCAGTAAACTTACTTTTCTTTGTTTCATCTATAATTCCATCCTTTAGTTTAAGGTAATAATATTCTAATCCATAATCAACATGAGATGTTTTGTAATCAAAACCTCTAGTTTCAGGTATAACTCTTGGCATCATTACATGAAAATAGTATCTTGGTTTTTTATATCTTTTAGTTATTTTATCTAAATCTTTTAATGCATTTTCTATATTATTCTCAAGATATGAATCTGGAATTCTTGAATACACCAATCCATTAAAAATGTATGCTGATGAATTTATTATAACAGTTGTATTTTTGTTATTGTTATACTTCAACTTTTCAATTAAATCACACCTTAAGTTTATACTATCACCTTTAACCCAATCATTGACATCTGGAGATGATGGTCCTTTATCTAAATATTTTCTATCAACTGATATCATATTGTCTCCACCTAGATCAACTAAATTTTCCATATATTCATTACTAACAGGACGAATATCGATTGGTACATTTATTATAGTATTTTCATTTAAATACCTACCACATTTAGAATATGCATATCCACTAAATGTATGTATAAAAACTGACAGTACTACTAATAAACATATACAATATTTTTTGCTCATTTTCATTTTAATGTCTCCTTTGGAATCTATTAACTTTTGACAGTTATTTAATCCGCTGTATTTTTTTGTTTTTATATGAATCTAAAAAATATTTTGATTTCTAATATTCCAATTCAGATTTTATCATATTTAAATTAGAAAAACATATTTTTTAAAACTATTTATAAAAATTTAAGGAGCTACCAATGCCATCAAAATCAAATGTTTTAAAAGAAGAAGTACTCGAAGCAACGTTTAATATCGTCAAAAAGTATGGATAAACTAAAGAAAGATTTAATATTAAAAATGGAGAATTATTTCTCTGATTACGCTTTAGCTTATCAAGAGACAACAAATCCTTTATTAAATCTTGAACTTGCATATATTAATTTTGCTAAAACTAAAAGTATGCTATTTAAAACATTGTATATGTCAGAAAACTTAAATATAGATTTTCAGACTAATGATCTTTTTGATATGAATGAAAACATAAGATATATGAATCAAATTCCAAACTTAAGCAAATTCTCTGATGATAAGTTAAAAGATATTTTTTTCTCATGGTATTGCAACTCTAATTTGTACAAATAAGATAAAAATTTCAACAGATAAAATAATACAATATTTAAAAGAAACATTTTCGTAAATAATAACAATTTCAAGACTATATATTTTAAAAAAAGATTGGAGAAATATGACTAAACATAAGAGATTATTTATAGAAACATTAATTATTTTAAGTATACTTATATTACCAATTCTCACTAAATACAATGGTTTAGGTATATTTGTAGCAATTATTTACTTGTTTGTAGAACGTAAATTAAGAAATCGAACATATAAAGAAATAGGTTTAAACAAAAAAAAATTATTAAAAGATTTAAAAGAAAATTGGCATTTAATTTCATTAATTTCAATTTTATCAACCATTGTATCCATTCCAATCACAAAAATTTTTCTACCAGAATATCTCAACCATGTTATAGAAAGAGTTTCCCCAGAACTTTCATTTAATTTCATTATTCTGTTAATTATTCAATTAATATTTTTTTCATTAGGAGAAGAAATTGCTTTTAGAGCTTTTTTACAGAGACAAATGGTTTTTTTTATAAAACCCTCATATGCATTAATAATATCGTCACTCGTTTTTTGACTAATACACTATTCATCTGGATCACAAATTGTAATCGCATATGATTTATCTACAATATTTTTTGATAGTATTATGTAATGTATATATTTCATGGATTGCTCACTTTTTAGCAAATTTTATAGCTGTTATAGTTCTTATTAATATTATATAAAAATGATTGGAAAAAGCAAAAGCACGAGATGTAGGCTTTCTAAAGATAATTTTAAAATATAATAAGAATTCATTATCCCAAAAAGCCCTCACTCAGGATTTTCATTATCTTCTTCAGTTTTAAGACCTTCAGAACCCTCACCATTACCATCTAGCCATCCTCTTGTTACAGTTCTTTGAGTAATATAAAAATCTGGGAATATTTTTATTGGGACTGGTATGTCTAATTTGTATCTTACCACAATATCAATATCTTCCAAGTTTTGATCCATAAAAATAGTACTATCACTAAAATCTACTCCATTCATTCCATTAACAATACCCAACATTTTTAACCTATCATTTGCACTTAATGTTTTTGTACTTATATATGTAGAAGAAAGTGATTTTGCTATTGTTGAAAACGCTCCTCTATTTATTTCCTCTACTCCTTTTGACATAAAAATAGAAGCAAAATTTACCAATGTAGCTTTTGGGTCTTTCATTATCTTTTGACCTGCCTCTTTAGCATCTGTTAATCCTTCTTTTGCATTAGTAAAACTTTCTACAGTTCCATCTATATCTCCCGATTTGACTTGATCTTCCACTCCACGTAAATCACTCAAACTACTTACTCCTTTGGACAGATCTTCTGCTTGATCATTAAATTGGTTACCATTTTCATTCAATGTAGATACTACAGCATTATAATCTTCTTTTACCCCTGTAGCACTTAATACATAACTGTATTTTGATATCTGCTTTGCTGACTCATTTATTGACTGTTGAACTATTGATTGCACTACTGTAACTTTTATTAGCATCATTAAAGTTAATATTACTGCTATAAATACTGGAAGTACAATACATGATTCAACAGTTATTGACCCTCTATTTCCCTGTATTCTCTTTATTATCCCTTCTTTCATCCTATACATATTACTCCTCCTGTTTGCATTTTTACCTACATTTAGTTTTTTATAAATCTAGAAAATATACTCTTTTCTAAGATTTATAATTTAATTTTACTAGTCCCTTTCAACAAACTTTTTAGTTAATTCATTTTTCTTTTTTCCGTTTTTATCAATCTCATAAATATAAATATGTTCAAAGAGAAATACAGCTACTGTTGCCCCTGCATTTCCCTTATTACATCCATAGGTTGATTTTTGAGTTCCTTTTTTTGGATTGTCAAATCTTATTGCATCTCTATCGGCTAAAACATGAGCACTTTGAGTTATTTCGATATCACTATCGT
>JBDMZA010000172.1:0-3584 GCA_039770155.1 Clostridiales bacterium | reverse complement strand
TGAAAGATTAGTTGATCTATCTATATCTAATGTTCCAGCACCAAACACCATTGCTAAATATATTATGGCAACTAGAAAGCCTCCGACCGAAAAACAGCGTCAATCATGGAAAACTTTTCACTTAAATCATTCCAAAGATATTTGGGCAATAAACTTTTTTGTTGTACCTATGTTACATTTAATATTTTATATGTTTTTCTTATTATATGTCATAAACGAAGAGAAATTATTCATTTTGGAATTACTTCTAATCCAAATTCCAAATTAGTTATTCAACAATAAAAAAATGCAACTCCTTATGGTAACTCACCAAAATATTTAATTCACGATAATGATACAATATTTACTTCAAAATTAGCATCTGATTTTCTTGAAAGTTCTGACATATCTTCAAAACGAATATCAATAAAATGCCCATGGCAAAACGGATTATGTGAAAGGGCTATAGGCATATCAAGACAAGAATTATTAAATCATTTAACGAAAAACATCTTTATAGATTATTAAATGAATTTATCAATGATTATTATAATACAGTCAGAACTCACCAGAATCTTGACTGCAAAACTCCAATTATTAAAGCTGCTTTACCTGAAACTAAAATTGAAAATACAGTTTTAAAATCTAAACCGATTTTAAATGGATTATATCACGATTATAAAAAAACAGTTTAATTAATCTTTGTTAGTTTGATACTCTTTTTGTGATGTTTAAAAATATAGACTTATCCTCGTTACAGAAAAATCTATATTTTATTTCTTTATTTTTTCTTATTTTTAATAATTTAATTGTTAATATTTAACTTTTTCAAATTTCTTTATTCAAAGATTTATTTATTGCAATGGACAACAATGTAGAGTTAAGGAAATAAAAAGTTCAATAAAGTTACAAACAGTAATTCGTCGAATTGAAATAGCGAAGATAGCATATACAGTTCGACATTCTTATATAATGCCCTATATGACTGTTTTAACAGATAGTGTTGAAACTGCACTCTTTTTTAGAAAGTTTAGTGTTACATATTGGGCTATAAGTCATGTGTTTGGAAAAAATCCAATATATTGGTATAGAATGGAGCAAACAATTGGAAGAAATAGTATTGTTTATACAACCATCAGGAAGCCAAAGGATTTACCCGATCATATAAGTGCTGATGAAAAACATAGCTGGATTACAGGTGACAAAGTTTATGTACCTACTACAGTAGGTACAGGATGCATATTGGATGCTGATATTGTTAAAGACACTGTAGAAAATGCTTTGACAGCTTTTTATAAGGTTTTTAAAGATGAAAGTCAGAATTTAAAGCCAACTTACAGTACCAAAACTGTAAATATATATCACTAGAAGCCAGCTCATAATCCATGGTTGAATCTATTTACATCAATTGCTGTTATTTGTTGCTTTCTCTATATTTTTATCAAGATACGTGACAAAGGAAAGAAGAAGTATAGAGACCTTTGTCTTCAGGTTTCATCAAAACTCAGCATTAGAGGATGGATGCTTATTCAGAATTTCTCTCCTTCTAATGCCGGTACTGTCCGAAAACATACTGGTTGTCAAAGTGCAGCTGAGAGACTGAACAATTTTCGTTGTCATGATAACTGGTTGCAGAACCTCCTGATTTCTGCATCTTTAGGAGGTTATCCTAAAACTCCCCTTAATCCATTATAATCAGGAAAAATCTATATTTTTGTTTCTTTATTTTTTCCTATTTTTAATAATTTGATTGTTAATATTTAACTTTTATAAACTTCTTTAATCAAAGATTTATTTATTGCAATAGACACCCAATAAGAGCCTTTATTTTTAGCCTCTCATGCAAACTAAAATTTTTCAATCATTTTTCTATTTCCCATTATAATTACTGGATTTTTATTTGGATCAAGCCAATTAATTATACTTTTTAAAACTTCTTCATTTACTGATATACAGCCTAAAGTAGGCTTATTTGATGTAACATGCAAAAATATTGCACTTCCTTTATATGGTATCCTATCTTTTGTATTATACTCTATAACAACAGCATAATTATATGCACTAATGTATAAATTTTCAGCTGATTTCCATCTCTCGTTTACTGATCCTTCCTGCCAAGTATTATAAAGTACTGACTTAGGATCATCTACCCAGTACTGATTACCATTTGTTTTTCTATATTCTAACTTGGTATCAATATCACTACCTATCCCAAATGCAAAACCTAATAAAAATATACCTGCTGGTGTTTTTTTGTCTCCTTCTGATTTGTCTAAGGAAAACCCATTTTTGCCAATGTAACATGGTTCACTTTTTTTAACATCATTCCAAACTTTATTGTTAAACTCATATGCAGTTAAACTACTTCTTGTAGTCTTTTCTTTTTCCACATAGATTAATTGAGAGCAATTATACTTGGATTTTATCTTGTTAAATAATTCCAACTTATCAAAAGAAGTTTTAATTATAACTTTTTTTATGTTTTCTATCCACTCAACTTTATAATTCAAATTTTCTAATATAAATCTTAATGGAACCATAGTTCTAGAGTTTTTTATTAACGGATAAACATCCATTTCTTTTTTAATGTTATTAACAACAATGTAGTTCTTATCGATCCATAGCTGAATTCTAATATCATTTAAAGAAATAATAACAGACTTTTGTGCTCCATCCCATTTAACATTACCACCTAATGATTCAATTAATACTCGAATTGGAATCATAGTTCTACTATTATGAATAAATGGACAAGTACCCCTTCCTGGGTCTATCTCTGTTTTAACTCCATCAATTTTCATAATAGGATCTTCAACAGTAAAAATTATTTCCTTAACTTTATTCTCATTAGCATAAATACATATACTATAGTTTATACTTAACAATAACACTAGCAAAATATGTATAAAAAATCTATTCATACGCTTCTCCTTTGTTAAAAACACAAAAAATATCATTCAAGACTTATTATAAGTTATTTGCAACATAATTTTAGGTTTTTATCTAATGTAATATAACTGTCATAGTTTAATTACATAACAAGTAAAAATATTGTATGTATTTAAAAGTACAAGGCAAACACATATGGTTTATTGGTTTTATTGTCATGTTAAAAACTAGAAATTATGCTTAAATTTAAAGGTTGCAATTTTCATAAAATAAGTCTATTTGTCTATAAATTCTAATATTAACTATTTTTCCGAGACTAAAATTTTCATATGAGTTTGCCGTAATTTAACATACTATAATCTTCTCTTTCACAATTTAATATATTTTCATAATTTTTAATAAGTTCATTCTTAAGACCTGTTTCAATGGTACTTTTTTTGTTTAATACCTCTAGCATTGACTTAGCAAAATCCTTATGTTCTAACAAATCATTTAAATACATACAATTAGTTAATCTCAATGAATTACTCTCTACAATAGATTTTAAAACATTAATACTTGTAAAATGATACAACTCATTCCTAACTACTTGTGGCTTAACAGTATCATTAAGTTTTTCATGAATTTTATAAAAGACATCCTTTTCTAAAAAATATTTTTCGTCCATAATTTCATAATTCTCCTCTCAAATTTTATCATATGTATTTTACTTACTT
>JBDMZA010000171.1:0-3660 GCA_039770155.1 Clostridiales bacterium | reverse complement strand
ATATTTAACAATTTTAACCATATCATCTGCGTAAAAATTTTCAGAACATTTAACACAATAATTAATAGGAACATTTTTAACAGCTATTATTCTATCTCTATATTTTTTTTCAATATTTACTTCTTTTATTTTAGTTATTGAACTGCAATATATACATTTTAATTTCATGAATATAGACCACCCTTTCACCACTTTCTTAAATTGTAAAATAAGTACTAGTTTATACCTAATGTATTAATATTTAATCATAGAATAGCCTCAAAATAATATCCAACTTTTGTTGAAAATTCGTTAAACCATCGATATTTTCAGAAAAAAATTGTCTCATGAAATTTTTGATTATGCCTTAATAATTGAAAAGTAGTACTTATTATAATTAGATTCAACAAAATACAAACTACAAATATGGTACTTAGATTTTCTATGGGAGGCTATACAACTAGGAGTATTCATTTTTTAACTCTTTGTTTTGTCTTTAATTGTATCATCGTTAATAATATAACAAATACCAGAAATTCAAAAAACATTATATGTTAAAAAAAAAGTTGAATTTATCATAGGCTTATTGTGTTTAATTCATTAAAAACTCAAAAGCACTGATTTAAGTTTCTTTAACTGGTATATTCATTCCCATATTTAGTATATATTAAGTTGTTTATTTTACATATTATAACATTTAGTAGGATTTAAAAGGTTGGCTAATTGTAACGCAATGGACATGATTTTTAAACATTTTATGAGTTTCAGTGATATAATATTACTGTTTAGTTTGTGCGGTTTTCGTACTCTAAAATATTTACATCCATAATTTTAAATAATTACAAGGAGAGTATGTCACTATGGAGAAAAAAATAGAGTTTTATTCTGAAGGATGTCTTATAAAAGGACTTCTGTATTTATCTGATTCTTATTCCGAAAATGAAAAATATCCCCTAGTTATTTTATGCCATGGGTTTGCAGGATTTAAGGAATTATTTTTGCCTGATTTCGCAAAGAATTTTATACAACATGGATTTGCAGTATTAACTTTTGATTATAGGGGCTTTGGTGAAAGTGAAGGAGAAAAAGGAAAAATAGTACCTGAATACCAAGTAAGGGATATTAGAAATGCAATTTTATATATAAAAACTTTATCACTAATAGATTCTGATAAAATTTCCCTTTGGGGTACATCATATGGTGGTGCAAATGTTATTACTACAGCAAGTAAAGAATGCAACCTAAAATGTATAATTGTTCAAGGAACTTTTGGTAATGGAGAAAGAGTTATAATGGGAGGTATGAATTCTGATGAAAAAGAAAAACTAATAAATTCTTTAAATAAAATGGCTACTAAGTCTGTACTAAAAAATAAAAGTTTATCAATTCCCTTAAATAAAATGCTTGTTGATAAGCAATCATCAGCATTTTATAATAATTATATTGATAAATTTGAACAATTAAAAATCAAGATTCCATTTTTAACCAATAGAGAAACATTAGAGTATAAACCAGAAAATATTATTAGTAATATAAATATTCCTATTTTAATTACTGCAGCTGAATCAGATATTGTAAATCCATTGGAAGAATCAAAAATACTTTATGAAAAAGCAAATGAACCTAAAGAATTACAAATTATAAAAAATGCCGAGCATTATGATTTATACATAGGAAGTTATTTTGAAGAGGTTATTGAAAAACAAATTACTTGGCTTAAAAAATATGGAGTTTAATATATCATTTATTTGAAGATCATACAGAACATAAATTAACTGATATTAGGCATAACCAAAAATTTCATAAATAAAAAATCTAGTGGATTTAATTATCCACTAGACTTTTTTTAATAACACATCTTTGATTTTAATTATCTATAAATTGTCAATACTATTTAGATAATTTTCAAGCATAGTATAACCAACAGAATCTTTTTTGTTTCCGTCACTAGCATCATTAGGATTAAGCCCATTAGCATTTTCCCAACTATCAGGCATACCATCATGATCGGAATCTTTAGGAGCAGCTGTGCTATTTAATTTTGGCCAGCCACCAACTTCACTCTGTGACTCAATAATACCTTTATTTCCATAAGTTGTAGTACCATTACGGACTTCTTCGATAATACGTGTATCCACTGAGTCTCTTTTTATTGAACAACCTGCACCTGCAAGAACAGATTGATAAGCTTCTTTAGCAGTTTCTTGATTTATAGCCATAGAATTCCATGGTTTACTAAGTTTTAAACCTGCAATAAATGATGACCCACCTTGTGGTTGAACACCACCATTCCAGTTATCAGCAGTTACCGCAGAATCGCCCTCTACATAATTATCAGCAACATAAAACTTGCCAAAATCAGCAGCTCCATCGCGTGTTGTAGGATTAACAATACGACTTTTAACACCAGATTCAGTTGCAGGACCTGGCTTATAATAATTGGCTACCATATTAATATTGGAAAAGTTAAAATTGTCATTACCTACTTGTTGTTTTTCACCACCATAAGCACTATTATAACCCCAGTTGTATATAACATTATTTCTATAATCGACATTTCCACAGCCAGAAGCAAAGCGGATATTACGACTTACGTTATTTGCAATAAGGTTATGATGATGGGTACTATAAGGTGATCCCCAAATACCTGCAAATCCATGATCGCCACCACGGTTAAGAGTTTCTGAAACCAAACTCCACTGAATAGTGACATACTCACCATGATAAACTGACATAGACTCATCATCACCCCAACTTGCAGTTACATGGTCAAGGATAATGTTCTTGTGATATCTCATTGATACAGCATCAGCATCGTTCTTTAATTCGTCTCCATATCTTGATCTGATATACCTGATGATAACATCATCTGCACCAATAGATAATGGATATTTTTTAATAGCAATACCATCTCCAGGAGCTGTTTGTCCAGCTATAGTTATATTTGAATTGGAAATTTTTAATGCTTTGCTCAAATTTATCGTACCTGATACTTTGAACACAACAGTCCTTGGTCCTGAGGCTTCAACTGCTGCACGAAGGCTACCTGTACCTGAATCATTAAGATTAGTTACTTCATATACCTTTCCACCTCTACCGCCAACAGTATTTTTTCCATATCCTTCTGCACCTGGGAATGCAACCAATCCCTCGTCAGGGTCATTTGCAACAACCGGTTCTTCAGTCTTAACTGGTTCTTCAGTTTTAACTGGTTCTTCAGTTTTAATTACTTCATCAGCTTTAGTTGGTTCTTCAGTCTTAATTGGTTCTTCAGTTACTAGAGGTATTTCTGACTCCCCAAAACTTATTGCAACTTTATCTAATTTTACACCAGCTGCAGCTTCTCTAAGTTTAAATCTAATTTTATTATCAGAAGACTCTTTCAAATCAGCTGTAATAGATTTTTGACCTGATGAAGAAGTTTCAAATACTTCGTCCCTAACAATAGTACTACCATTTACTTTAATTTCTACAGGTACTGAACTACTTGCACTATAGTAAAAAGTTAAAGTAGCTTCCCCACTTGATGGAGAAGTAATCTTTTTCATTTCTACATAAGCATTTTTTTTCTCTTCAAATTCTACATTACTATCAGTTTTTGTGGCATATTTAACATTGTTATTTTCATCTTCAGCTTCTACAATAAAAGAAGCTGCGTTTAATTTGGAAATTAATAATACT
>JBDMZA010000170.1:0-4560 GCA_039770155.1 Clostridiales bacterium | reverse complement strand
TGCAAATTATAATAAGAAATATTTCAAATAGAAATAATAATTGTTTAAAAAATTCTATAAAGATAATTTATGAATATTTAGAAAAGGGTTCAGTAAAACCAAGAAATCTTTTAAATAATCATATTAATATAGACCATGTATTATCAGTATCAAAATATGGTATTTTATATAATAATGAGTTTAACAAGTCTACATATTGTTTTTTGAAAATAGCAAAAGCATATGCTTTTTTTGGTATGAATCTACATGCAGAAAAGTTATTTTATGAAATTGTTTTAATGTATAAATTAAAATTTGGTAAAAACTATATAGGAATCTATGACATATATAAGGAATTAGCGAATATTTATATGAGAAGGGGAGAATATAAGGAAGCTGATAAACTTCTTATGTCAACAAAAGAAATATACAAAGAGTATCTTGGAGATCATATTGAGACATTAAAAATTATTGGAGAGTGTTTTTCAATAAAATTATATAGAAAAAGATACAATGAAGCAGAAAGTTTTTTAGAGGAAGGAATTGAAATTTCAAAAAAAGTTTATTTAAAGAAAAATATAAAAATATATGAACTTAAAAATAAACTCTCATTAATATATGGACTAAAAGGTGAAATTATAAGAGGAATTAAGTTTTGCGATCAAATACTTAAACAAAAAGAGAAAATATTTGGTTTAAACAGTTTTGAGACTATAAAAAGCTATAATACAATGGCAAAATTAATGGTATTACATAGTAATTTTAAGAGGGCTAAAGAATGTTATGAAAAAGTACTTTTTTTTATTAGAACTGAATTTGGAGAGAGACATGAATATATAATTGGTTGTTATTATAATTTGGCTATATTAAATATAATGAATGAAAAATACGAAGTGGCAGAAAGTTATTTATTGAAATTATTAGATATTAGAAAAAAATCATATTATAAATATTGTTTCCATACAATTATAATATATCAAAATATATCAGAAATTTATTTTAAACTTAAAAAGTATGATAAAGCAAAAGTCATGACTGAAAATTCATTGGAAATTGCAGAAGATATTTTTGAATATAATTATATCTTATCGACTCTATATTCTTATTTGGCTATTGTTAATAATAAACTTGAAAAAAAAGAGGAAGCTAAGAAAAATATTGATAAGTCTATATATATAAGAAGAAATATCAATAAAGAAAATAGTAACCAAATATTAGATATAAAAGGTGAGATCGGATTATTGGATAAATTTTAGTAATTTATTCTTGCCACCAGGGGTTATAGGTAGGTTCATTGTAAGGTGTTTCAGTAGGCGATTCAGTAGGTTGAATAGTATTGTTATCCTCATATACTTTTGAATTATTTAGTATTCTATATGATTCACCAACTACATTATATTGATTTCTGGAAACATCGTATTCTAATGTACCTTCTAGCATTAGACCATTTAAATTCATTTCTTTAGGTAATTTTGCAAAACCATCTCCTGAACATTTCGATTCAATTTGATTTAACACAGTAATATTGAAATTTCCATCTAATGTTTTTTCAGAATTTCTTTTTATATTTCCATTTAATTCATATGAAAAACTATCTGTGTAAGTTGTAGTTATTTTACCATTTATTATTCCACTTATTTCAATTGATTTTGATATAAAAGTACCATCTAATTTTCCATCGAAATAATTATCTTTTAACGTATTTTGACCTGTGTATTTTCCTACAAATAGTTTATTTCCAGAATTAGTATAAAATGTTCCTGTTAGAATGCCATCAAAAAAGTTTGAAGATAAGGATTTGGTGGTGTATTTTCCATCGAAAAGTCCTTCAAAAAGTTTCTTTTCATTTTCATAGAAAAATTTAGCTTCTCCTGAAAAATCAATATCATTAAACTTTCCAATTAATTTACCTTTGTTTGGATAAGTATAGGTACCTTTGCCTTTTATAATACCATCTGAAAATTTACCATCATAAATAGAATTGTCATTAAATATAAAAACACCGTCATTTTTGGATGATTTTAAGGGGTTAATTTTACCTTCAAATTCTTTTATATTCATAATATTTTCAAATACAGATAAATTATTAAAATTTATATTAGATAAATTTACTTCTATAGAGTCATATAGATAAAGAGTATCTATATCAGAAATATCCTTTTTTAAAATAACTTTATTTAGATTTTCAAATAAGGATAAATCGGATAAACTTTTTATTTTACTTTCACTGGTGATTTCTATTTCTTTTACTTTATCAATATCTTCTTTAAAAACATTAGTATCATTCAATTCTAGTTTTGATATAATATATTTTTTGAATTCAGTATCCGAAAATTCAATAGGTTTAAGAGTTGTTATATTATCGGATTTTTTACTACTATCTTCTGTTACTTGATAGTTTGAAGAATCTTCTTTGTTAGTGCTGCTAAAGAAAACAAAATATGAAAAAATTGTTATTATAAACAGGGTTGATAGCAGAACTATTATATTTCTTTTAGCATATTCATTATTAAAATAATGTTTTTTTTCTATAGTAAAAAAATCATTGTTTTCTTTACCGATTTGTTTTGTTTGATATGGATTATTATTGTGTGATTTTTTACTAGACGAGAAACTATTATCTTCATTAGTGTTATTTATAATATTTGAATTATTATCAAATTCTGACATGATATCCCCCACTTTATCTAATATAAAATTTAAATAAATATGTTAAAAGATTCCTAAAAACTATATTCTTCCTATTCTTTTCGCCCAAAGTTCCTTTGAAACGTGCAAACCCATTCTCGAGAAGGTGGATTTATTTTTTTATTTGTTACCTTAGAATTATTAAGTAAATACAATTTATTATTGTAAAATAGTAATTAATTTTTTGATCTCTATATAATTTTATTTTAATTTCTAAGTTTTATCAAGTTTTCAATACAGGTATTATGAATTTATTTTTTGACTATCCCTTAGATATAACAGTTGATAAATAATATAAATTGAATTTTATTTGATTTATATATAAAATATTAAAAGATGTATAATTTTTTATGGAAAAACAAGTATTTGATTAAGGAACATCTAAAAAATAAATTTACATTTTAAAATAGTGAATCACATAATTTTAGTGATTCTCAGATGGATCAACGCTTTTTAAAAAAAGTTGACTAGTTTATTTTTTGGTTATGCCTAATTATTATAATATATTTGGAGGTTAACTATGAGTATAAAAAAAGAATTTTATGGGGTAAATTGTGATGAAAATGTTTATATGTATACAATTGAAAATAAAAACAGATGTTCGATGAGCGTGATAAATTATGGTTGTATTATTGTATCTTTTAAAGTTCCTGATAAAGATGGAAAATATGATGATATAGTTTTAGGGTTAGATAAATTAGACGATTATGTAAATAATAATTATGCTTATTTTGGAGTTACTGTAGGAAGGTATGCAAATAGAATAAATAATTCACATTTTGTATTAGATGGTAAAAGTTATCAACTTGATAAAAATGAAGGAGAAAATCATATTCATGGTGGACATAAGGGAATAGGAAAAGTTATGTGGAATGCAGAGATTTTGAAAGATGATATTTCTGAGTATTTAAAACTAACTTATTTAAGTATTGATGGAGAATGTGGTTATCCTGGAAATGTTAAAATAACTAATATTTACAGATTAACAGATGAAAATGAATTAATAATTGATTATATAGCTAATTCTGATAAAGATACAATATTAAATTTAACGAATCATACTTATTTTAATTTAAAAGGTCATAAGAATGGGAATGTTCTAGATCATTATATAAAAATAAATTCTGATTTTTATACAAAAAGTGATGAAAAAACAATGCCAACTGGTGAAGTACTAAAAGTAGAAAATACTCCATTTGATTTTAGAAAAGAAAAATTACTTGATAACTCTATGAAAAAAGATAAAGATTTTAAAAATTATATTGGATTTGACCAAAATTTTATTATAAATAACTATAGTAATGAAGAATTAAAATTTGCAGCTTCTGTTAGTGAAAAGACTTCAGGTAGATGTATGAAAGTTTATACAACAAAACCTGGTATTCAATTTTATACAGGAAACTTCTTAGATAAAAATGTTATTAGTAAAGATAAGTCAAATTATGATATCCATAGTGGATTGTGTTTGGAAACTCAATATTTTCCTGATTCTATTAATTTTAGTCATTTCTCAAGTCCTATTTTAAAGAAAGGCGATGATTATAAACATAAAACTATATATAAAATAATATAGTCTATATAATTAATAAGTATATAAATAATATTCCTGTAATTTGATAATCTTAGACTTACAAAAAAAAGAATTAAAAAAATTGACTTAATTCTTTTTTTTGTAAGTTCTTTAAATCATTATCAAAATGGTTTTTGAAATTGTAAATTTTACTGTTACTTTTTTATTATAAACAAGTTTGCAACACAAACACAAACACAAACACAAACACAAACACAAAAACTAAACTACACAAAACAACAATTCTCAAACTTCAAAAATATTTCCAACAAAAATAAAATAATAATAAAAATTTTTCTTTTTTAAATTTTATTTAGATTTTA
>JBDMZA010000169.1:0-2575 GCA_039770155.1 Clostridiales bacterium | reverse complement strand
GCTTTAGAGATATCTGATAATGTTAGACCTGTTTTGGAAAAATTCCAATTAAAAGAAAATAAAATCGAATTGCTTAATGAAAAAAATGAAAAAAAAGTATTTAAACTAAACTGGAATGAAAATATCATTGAAGGCCGAGGTATTAAAGGTTTTTTTAAAGATAACAATTTTAATAAAGGATTTTTAGAAGTTACAAAAAATGAAGATTTAAAGATTTCTTTTTATAAAGAAATAGAAAAAACAATACAAAAAGAAATAGACGTACCCCCTGATAATGTAGAACGTCTATATGATATTTTGAGTAGAATAAAAAATGGAATTAGTGATGATAAAAAATTTTTTGATATTTATAATAATGCAAAAGTATTTTCTAATTCATCAGAATTAGACAATTTGATATGTTTTCCACATTTGCGTGAAATAAGTATATTTGAATATCAGGTAAAAACAGTCAAGGAATTATTAAAAAGATTTAAAGGGCGTGTTATATTAAGTGATGAAGTTGGCTTAGGAAAGACAATTGAAGCATGTATTGGTATGCTTGAATACATAATGAGAGGACTTGTAAAAAAAATTCTAATTTTGGTTCCACCCTCTTTAGTAGATCAATGGTATTATGAATTAAAAAGAAAATTTAATCAGGATTTTATTAGATATGATGATCCAGAGTTTAAACGATATGGTGACAGTTCATGGAATCATTTTAATAAAGTAATTGCCTCTCTATCAACAGCAAAAAGAAAATCAAATAGTGATATTATTTCAAAAATACAATATGATTTAATAATTGTAGATGAAGCACATCATCTTAAAAATAGAAAAACACTTGCTTGGAACTTTGTTAATTCTCTAAATAAAAAATATATTTTCCTATTAACAGCAACTCCTGTGCAAAACTCATTAGAAGAATTATATAATCTTATAACCCTTTTAAAACCTGGACAATTAAAAACCTATAGTTATTTCAAAAAAAATTTCATTGCAAGTAATTCTGGAATAGAAGTTAAGAATCCTGAAAAACTAAGAGAATTAGTATCCAGTGTTATGATTAGAAACAAAAGAAGTGATATTGATATTAAATTTACAAAAAGATTTGCAGCAACTCATATAGTTGATTTAAGTACTGAGGAAAAAAAATTATATAATAGTCTTAGTAATTATATAAAAGATGAATATAAAAACGAATCACCAGTACTTACAAGGTTTATGTTGAAAAGTCTCCAAGAAGAGATGGGCAGTACATTTCATACACTCAAAAATACACTTTTTAAAATTCTTCATAATGGAAAATTAAGTGGAAAAATTGAAGATAACTTTTTATCTTTTTTTAATCAATCGAAAAAAATAGTAGAAAGTAAAATAATAACACCAAAACTAATTCAATTATCTAAAATTATTAAAGATTTTGATGATAAATTATTAATTTTTACAAAGTATAAAGCTACTCAAGAATATATTTCTAGTTTCTTAAGTGAACAGGGATATATTGTCGCTGAGTTTCACGGTGGATTAAAAAGATCTGAAAAAGAAAATCAAATAAATTTATTTAAAGAAAGTGCAAATGTATTAGTAAGTACTGAAGCAGGTGGCGAAGGTAGAAATCTCCAATTTTGCAATGGCATGGTTAATTATGATCTCCCTTGGAATCCTATGGCAATAGAACAGAGAATAGGAAGAATACACAGAGTTGGTCAAGAAAGAGATGTACATGTTTTTAATCTAGCATCTAAAGATACTATTGAGCATTATATCTTAGAATTATTAGATAAAAAAATTAATATGTTTGAACTTGTAATTGGCGAAGTAGATATGATTATCGGAGATATCGAAGAAAATGAATCTTTTTCTGATATGGTAATGAATGCATGGACAAGTTCAAAAAATGATAATGAAGTGGTAGAACATATGGAAAATATCGGAGACAGATTAAAGGAAAGCAAAACCAGATATAATAAAATAAAAGAAATTGATGATAAATTATTTGATGGTTTAAAAATCATTGATGATTAGGAGTGACTAGAACATATTATGTTAGAACTACAAAGGTTTGTTACTGAAGTTTTAGAATCAATAGGAGGAATTGTTGAACCAATTGAATATGCACTTGTTGAAGCTATTGTTCCAGAAAATTATGAGTATATATTTAATGGAAAAAGCTCAACTTTATTATCATTTGATTATGAAGTTCAACAGGAAAATGTAGAATCTGAATTTGTTACATTTGGAAGTTCTATATTAAATAGTATTATAGAACTAGCAAATAAAAATGCTTTATATACTGAAAAATATGTAATTGTCGATAATTTGAAAATTGCAAATCCAGAATTAAAAATACAAAATTATTTAAAGGAAAGCAATCATAATAAAATTGATGTTGTTATAAATTCAGTGGATTACAATATTTTCTTGTGGATTGAGTTTAATTTTAGTGTGGAATTCATATCAGATACAACAATTAATGAAGATATAGGAATTTATATTAATTTAAATAATTTAAAGAGATGTAATTTGATTGAAAAGAATAAAAATATAATATTTTATGAAGAAAAACCAATCTACAATTATCCTTTCTATG
>JBDMZA010000168.1:0-4807 GCA_039770155.1 Clostridiales bacterium | reverse complement strand
TAATATAATTATTCATTTGCTGATACGGTGTATAAAAAATTTTATTTTTTCCGGATACCAACTACAAATGTTCATCTGGGGTAAACTCTAAATGAACCCCGTTCTTTTGTTCATTAATATTTATTTTTACTTAACTTTTGATCGAAGTTCATTATACTTTATACTTTAGTTAATGAACACTTTATAACGAAGGAGGATTTTACGTTTAAAGAAGTTTCAAAAAATCGCAGATTTGGATATGCAAGGGTGAGCTCGCAAACCCAAGAGGATAATTCTTCTCTGGAAGCACAAAAACAAGAGTTTATTCAAAAAGGTGTTCCAGTAAAAAACATTCGAGTAGAAGTAGGCTCTGCCGCTGATAAAATTCAAGATCGACCTATTTTTTATGACCTGATTGATCACGAATTAAAAGAAAATGATTTGTTGCTTGTCACCAGAATAGATCGATGTAGTAGAAATACACTTGAATTCTTAAAATTACAAGAACGACTTTATAAAAAAGAAGTTAGATTCATTTCATTAGATTTGCCCTATTCAAATGATATGGCAGTTAATCAGTTAATTTCGACTAATTTAGCTGCGATCGCTACTTTTGAAAATCAACGTCGAAAAGACCGGCAGCGGCAGGGAATTCAAGCTGCTAAGAAAAATGGCAAGTATCTTGGACGAAGAACCGTTATTGACAAAAAATTAATCTCTCAAGTTTAAGATTTGAAAGAAAATAAAAATCTTTCAATCACTGAAATTAGCAAAATCACAGGCCGAGCTCGAAATACTATTTATAAAATTTTGAAAGAGGAATTAAATTACATTCCCTACAATCGATTAGTCAAAGTAACCAAAGGAGAAACAAATGAAGCAAAATAGATTAACTTTTGAATCCGAAAAATTAGTTGTTGATTATTTCGAATTTAAATTTCACGTTTTACCTGAATCCATAAAACAAAAGATAGTTCAGTTTTTTTTCAAGTTAGGATTTAATTCTTTTGACGTAGATAAGAAATATCGCGATGTTGTTCAATATAGTATTCAAACCAATTCTAATAACCAATATCAAATTCAATTTGTAGTAAATATTAGAATGGAGTTTGTGTCGCTTTTCCGGGGAATAGTGCAGCCCTTTTTTATCAGCTCTCAAAAGAAAAAAAGATTGACTGGAACTTATTTGATAGTGCTAATATTAATCAATTCGATTTGAATTATACCCGACCAATTAATCCCAGTCAAGAAAGGCAAGTGGTAGATTTTTTTAAACAAAGTGAAGAAATCATTCACTCTAAAGGAATTAATGCCCGTATTAACTCCACAAAAAAGGAGTTAAGTCTAAAAATTGCTTCCAAACGGAGCAATAGATCTGCTAAAATTTACGATGTTGGACGAAAAGGACAGTTTTTGAAATTTGAAATGGAAATTCGCAGAACATTGATTGCAGACTATAAGTCTGATTTCTTAATTAATGATTTCGAAAAAATAGAAGATCTATTAATAAGAGAGTTCTTAAATTATTTTTGGAAACTATTACCGTTAAAAAATAAATATACTGACTGGCTCTCTCAAAAAATCAGACCAGTAGTTAATAGTACTAGAATTTCAATAGAACCTTATATATCAACGGATTACATAAAATCTGATAGGTCTAAACTATCACCCCTATCACTTAAAAATTTTATTAATTTGACAGATTTATTTACACATTGGGATAAATAATATAAATCTGTAGGTATAAAATAAGGAAATTTCCTAAACCTATGTCTTGCTTTTTTAAGTTTTATTGAGTTAGGATTCATAGTACAATCATTTTTTGTTTAAGCTGAAAAAAGAGTAAGAAAAAGATAAATTAAATGGGTAAATATGATTAAAAATACTTAAAATTAACTAAGTATTATTTAAAATTTATGAAAATGGAAAGTCAATACTATTTTGTTTTAGGGAGTCAAAATTTTCTTTTAATTCAGGAACCTTTTGAAGAAGTACTACGAGAACGTGTAGAATATTACCGCTCAATCGAAAAACGTTTAGATTTCTGGTTATTACCAAGTCCTCAATTTTTAGAACTTACCGAACTACAATCAATAAAAAAAGAATGTTTAACTAATAATATTGCTCTTGTTTCTACCAATAAAAATTTTGTTACTTGGTTAAAACTAAGATTTAATAATGTAATAATAGGTGAATTTACTGGTCCTTCATCAAAATTAAAAAGTCCATTAGCTTATAACTGTATTTATTAATTCAAAAGAGTGCTAAAAAAAAAGCCTTCATTTATTATTGGAATTTTCAAACTAACGTCCATAGAAAGGTCTCACTATTCCGACTAATTTCCTTTGCTTCATTACTAGAAAGTCTTTTTTTTCTTTTTATATTTATAAAAAATTACAAGTATGATTCAACATTTTTCTACTGAAAAAAAACTATGGAATACTTACCGACCCATTATTCAAAATATTAACGCATTAGAAAATGAATTTAGTACTCTTTTAACAAGTGAAATTAAAGAAAGGATTGGTTTGTTAAAAAATAATATGTCAACGAACAATGCCAAACTTACAAATTCCATTATTACTAATACTTTTGCTTTAACTCGTGAGGCATCTAAACGGACTTTGGGCTTAAGGCATTATGACACTCAATTACTTGGTGGATTAATTCTTAATGAAGGGAAAATTGCCGAAATGGCAACTGGTGAAGGGAAAACTTTGGTTGCAAGTTGTCCAGCCGCTACAAATGCCCTATCTACTGAAGGAGTTCATATTATTACAGTAAATGAATATTTAGCACAGCGGGATATGGAATGGATGCAAAAAATTTATCAATGTTTAGGACTAACTGTTGGCTTAATTAAAGAGAATATGCCGCAAGCTGAACGGAAACAAAATTATCTTTGTGATATTACTTATATTACTAATACAGAAATTGGGTTTGATTTTCTAAGAGATAATTTGGTCACGGAAACTAATGAGATTACTCAACGGCGTTTTAATTTTTGTATTATTGATGAAATTGACTCAGTACTAATTGATGAAGCCAGAACACCTATAATTATTTCAACCTTATCCAAAGTTAGGTTAGATAAATTTTTTAAAGCTGATCAACTTATAACACGGTTTAAAGAGAATCTTCATTTTGAACTTGATGAAAAAACGAAAACTGCTAGTTTAACCGAGTTAGGATTCTATATAAGTAAAGTTTTACTGAAAGTTGATAATCTTTATGCTACCAATGATCCTTGGATCGGTTATATATTAAATGCGATTAGAGCAAAATGCTTATTTCTTCGTAACATTGATTATATAGTTCAAAATAATGAAGTTGTTATTATAGATAAATTTACTGGAAGAAGTATGGAAGGGCGAAAATGGGGAGAAGGTCTACACCAAGCAATTGAAGCAAAAGAAGGATTAACAAATTTACAAAAGACAAAAACTTTAGCATCGATTACATATCAAAATTTATTCCGCTTATATCCTAAATTGTCAGGAATGACTGGAACAGCTAAAACTGAACAACTTGAATTTGAAAATACCTATAATTTAGCTGTTGTCGTTTTACCAACATTTAAACCAATTATACGTAAAGATTTATCAGATTTAATTTATTTTAATCAATTTAGTAAATGGAAAGCTATCTGTTTAGAAGTTAAAGAAATTCATAAAACCGGTCGTCCAATTCTTGTAGGAACTACAACAATTGAAAATTCTGAAATATTTTCTTTTTTGTTGGCCGCGTATGAGATTCCCCACCAACTTTTAAATGCTAAACCAGAAACTACTAAATTAGAATCGCAAATTATTGCACAAGCAGGTTGCTTGAACTCTATAACTATTTCTACAAATATGGCAGGCAGAGGAACGGATATACTCTTAGGAGGTAATCCTGAATTCAAAGCTCGTAGCCAATTTAAAAAATTATTACAACAATTGGCTAATAATGAAATTTCAAATATAAGCTTAGATTCTAATGTAAAAAATATTTTTTATACTTTAATAAATTATGTGTACAAAAATTACTCTAATCAAATTTTGGAACTTTGTACTAAAAAAACTACTAATAATTATGTAAATTTTTTAACTTCGGGAAAAGATAAAATAAAAATTTTTGACCAAAGAATGTATCAAATTTATGAGATAATATTAGATTACTATAAAAAAAAATGTGAAGAACAAGCAAAAATAATAAAAGAACTTGGTGGTTTATATGTAATTGGAAGTGAAAGACATGAATCACGACGTATTGATAACCAACTTCGTGGTCGAGCAGGTAGACAAGGAGATCCTGGCAGCTCTAGATTTTTTGTAAGTTTAGAAGATCCACTATTAAAAATTTTTGGTGGAAAAAATGTGGCAAGCACAGTAGATATGTTAAATTTAAAAAAAACCGATCAAGCTCTTGAATCCCAATTATTCTCTAACTTAATCAATTCAGCCCAGGAAAAAATAGAAAGCCATTTTTATAATGAACGTAAAAATCTAGATAAGTATGACCAAGTTTTAAATCAACACAGGTTTTATATTTTAAATATTAGGAAAAAAATTGTCTTTTCTTCAAGATTTAAAGAATTAATACTCAGTTTTATGGAAAGCTTTATTGATGAATTAATTGATAATTTAAAAATTATAATAACTTCGAATGTAGAAAACAATTTATCAAATACTGAACTATACTCATTATTAAGTATCATGGATATGACAGTTTCAACCCTTTCTCCACAAATTAAGAATTTAGAGAATTTCCGTGCTTTCTTATATAGACAAGCTTGGTCGGTTTACGATACAAAAGAGTATGAATTTGGGGCCTATGAGTTTGAATT
>JBDMZA010000167.1:0-2558 GCA_039770155.1 Clostridiales bacterium | reverse complement strand
TCAGGGGCAAAGTAACTGTTAAAATATGTAAATTACTAGATTTGAATTCAATTAAGCAACACTATGTATAGGTATTCTATCATTCATATCAAGATTAAAGTTTCCATAAGGATTTATGTGAATATAAAATAGAGGAGTTAAAGCTCTTAAATCCCACTTACAATATCACAAAATATTTTTTTGCAACCAGCCTTTTTAAGCTCGTCTTTTTGTAAGTCAATATTTTGATCTTGAGTTGATACTCTAGCATATCCTATAAACATAATAAATCACCTTATCTAATATTAATAAGGCGATTGTATCAAAACTTAATAATTTAAGCAATTTTTTTAACTTTGTTTTCGAGATGGATATTGATACTAATTTTATCTTGTATCATCCAAATTTTATATTTATATTTTTGTAGTTTCAAAAACGGTCGTTTTTATTACTCCTATAATACCATTATTTAACATCTACTTTGTCCCTGGGAGCAGCTATGCTCATTTTACCCCTTATAGCAAATGTTTTGTTATATTCGTTTTATATAATTAGACCCAAAAATTAATAAATTTTTTAACCTTGGCTAGTTGGTCTAGTTCCAATTGTATAATAGTTGTTGATCAGACAAGGCAAACGCATATGGATTTTTTTGTTTTAATTAAATGATTAAATTAGGAAATTGCAGTTAAATATTTCTATTTTATAACTATAATTTACTTTTAACATAAGTATAATTATTGAAAATTGCCAAATATTAACACTAAAGCGAAACTAATAAACCATATGCGTTTGCCTTGCATCTTTTAATTGAACTCTTTTTTTATCAATTATATTTGTGCCTTGAGTGCAACGAAAGGAATGATAGTTAATATGATAAAGGAAAGAAATCATTTTGTTCCGCAATACTATTTAAAAAAATGGAGTAATGATAATCATACAATTTGGATATATAGAACTCTTGTTTCTCATTCTAAGGTAAAATATTGGGAAAATAAATCAATCAAAGGAAATGGCTACTATAGTTATTTATATGCATGTACAAGTAATGGAATGGCATCTGATGAAATTGAAGATTGGCTAAATGTTCATTTTGAAAATCCTGCTGTGAATACTTTTAGAAAAGTAACAGATGAAAATATTAATCTTCGAAATATAAAATTAAAAAAAGGTGAATGGCAAAGTTTGATAAAACTTTGTGCAGCTCAACTTGTTCGAACACCAGCAAATTTTATAAATAGTATGGAGTATTATCAAAGAATTTTTCCTAAAATTACGAAAACAGCGTTAAACAAGTTGATTATTAAGTTAAAATCAGATTCGAGTCAAAGCATGTTAAAAGGTGAAACCGAAAAAACATTAAGAAATTTGCCAATTAAAGTTAATTTAGAAAAAGCTAGTAGAGATAATTTTACTAGAATTACAGTTAATACAAAAATTGGCCGTGCTTATTGGCTTTCAGGAATAAAATATTTATTAGAAAATACTATTAAAGTTTTGTTAAACTATAATTGGCGACTATTAAAAGTACATGAGGATATCGAATTATTTACAAGTGATAACCCAGCAATGTGTATTAATTATTATGAAAAAAATAATTATGATTTTAAAGGTGGATGGGGAAATAAGAATTCAGAAATAATATTTCCACTATCACCTAAAATTATATTGTATACAAAGGTTGGGGAGAGTCGTAAAAGCCATGAAGAATTGAGCTATACTTTAAGTTGTGAAATCAATAAAATGATAGCTGAACATGCATTTCGAGAAATTTATGCTAAAGATAAAGTATATAATATACAATCTGTAAGAAAAAGAATAATTGATTCTGAAAAATTTAAACAAGAGTTGGATTGGTGGAAAAGTTGGCATACAAATCAAGGAAAAATAGAGAATGAATATGGCTTATAAAAAAATAATTGTAACTATATTATGAACTTAAGCAGGAGTTAAAAACTTTTAGAAGGCCTAACAGCAACATAGCTGCCACCAGAAGCAATAGCTTAAAATTTGATATTTTCGGATAGTTTATAATATTCTAATCACTTTTTCCAGGCAAATACTAAAAATTATATACCAAAAAAGTTCCTAAAGTGTATAGCGTAGGAACTTTTTTTGAGATTAGTCTATCATATCGCTTTAAAATGTTACGCTTCCTCTGAATTTTAAGAAGATATACTTTTTTTAGTTGAAATATGTTTTTTATAATAACAAAAATAGTATTTTTTGAAAGATCAAAATCTTAATCTGACAGCATTGGCATTGAGCCGAGATACGGTTAAATTTGACCAATAGCACGGAAATTTTTTCTATATAAGTTTTAACTCTTAACCTTTTTTCGTCCTGATAAAAATACTCAATACAAAAACATTGATAGTCTGTTTAAAGAAACAATTGATTGGGAGTTAATTAAAAACACATTGGAAAGATATTTTTCAGGTTGTCATATCAATAAAAGAAGGTAAAATACTGCCTTCAACTCGGTTGTGTTGCAAAAAAATATATGGTAAAATATGGTCTCCACTTTAAGTCAAAAAAACTATTATTTTTGGGATAACATATAAAAATTTAAATGTTTT
>JBDMZA010000166.1:0-4491 GCA_039770155.1 Clostridiales bacterium | reverse complement strand
TTTTTTTTGATAACAACTCA
The DNA here is from genome assembly GCA_039770155.1 of Clostridiales bacterium. GTDB lineage: Bacteria > Bacillota > Clostridia > Acetivibrionales > JBDMZA01 > JBDMZA01. The sequence continues at coordinate 4,471 of JBDMZA010000166.1, read as the reverse complement.
AAATTATTTACTAAATCTAAATCTTTATACCATACTTTTAAATTATCTTGTAAATAACTATTTTCAACTCTACTATTATTTTAATAAATAACTTCCCTCTATTCTAACTGTTGCCCTTCCACCGAATAACACCTGTCTTTCTCCATTTTTTGCAATAATTGTATCCAATTTCACAATGTTAGGTATATCCAAAGAAGGTCCTTGTTCTATTGATATAGGTGTACCATCCCACATATTGTTTTTTAAAATATAATATCCTATAGCTGAATTTCCTGATCCTGTAGCAGGGTCTTCTAAATAACCAAATTTAGGTGCAAAAACTCTTGTATGTAGCTTATTTGCATTATCTTTCACTTCAGTTGAATAAACAATAATTATATCAATATCACAATTTAAGCAAAAATTTTTTAATTTATTAATATCTGGGGAAATAACAATTATATTATTTACTTTTTCAATTGGTAATATTAATGTCCTAAGTCCTACATTAATAATATCAATAGGATGTTCTTTATCTATCCAATCTTCGGGAATATTTAAATTTTTACAAATTTCAGATTCACTTAAATTTGACCCAATATATTCTGGAACTGGAGCAGTTATATATACTGCATCATCATATTTTATATTGTTATAAACAATCAACTCACCTTTTTTTGTATTAATAATAATCTCCTTTTTATCAATTAATCTCGGTGAACTTGAAATCAAATCATACATACATGCAATAGTAGCATGACCACAAAATTCGACTTCACATTCTGAAGAATAGTAAAGAAGTGAATACAATGTATCATCATTTTTTTCTTCTGGTAAACAATACACCACCTCATTTACAAAACCTCTTAATTCATATGCTAATTTCTGCATATCATTCTCTGTTGATGCTTTTTTAAGATATACACATCCTGCTGGATTTCCATTTGAACCTTCTCTTGTGAAAGCATCTATTTTCTTAAAATTAAATTTTTTCATATTCTGCATCCTTTTTTAAATTTTGTCTGTTTTTCTTCAACGATAATTTAGTCTATTCCAAAATGATAAGTAAACATTTATTTGAGTAATTCATATTTTTAAAATAAATCTACCATCTTTATATTTTGATTTTTTAAAATGAAAAATTTATTTTTTAATTTAAGAATTACTTTTTATTGGAATTATATTAACATCTTAAATTACTTTAGTAAATATTTTTGAGTAAATTTTCCATATATAAATTTAAAATATAATATAGTTCAAATTGGTTTTTATCTTATAAATTTAATCTATCAATAACTTAGGTATAATTATATAATTTTTTTGTAACGAAATCCAAATTTAAGCGTTATACTTATAAGGAGGTGTCAAATTGCTGGAAATAGAATCGCTTTATAAAAAATATTTTTCAAGAGTATATTCTTTTGTAATAAATTTAAGCAACAATAAAAGTATTGCACAAGAAATTACTCAACAAACTTTTTTTAAAGCTTTAAAAAAAATTAATACTTTAGATTCTAATTCAAATGTTTTTACATGGCTTTGTCAAATTGCAAAAAATACTTATATAGATTATATTAGGAAAGAACAAAGAATAACATCTATAGAAAATATTGATATTATTAATAAAAAAAACAATTTCGAAGAAAACTATTGTCAAAAAGAAAATTCACTTAAAATTCATAAACTTTTACATAATTTAAAAGAACCAAATAAAGAAGTATTTATGTTAAGAGTATTTGGTGAACTTTCTTATCAAGAAATAGCTACTATTTTTGGCAAAACAGAAATTTGGGCAAGAGTAACCTACTTCAGGGCAAAAACTAAAATTCAAAAAGAATTGGAGGATTGTAATTATGAATAAAATAACCTGTGATGTAGCAAAAGATATTATGCCTTTATGTGCTGATAATATTTGTAGTACAAACAGCAAAAATTTACTTGAAAAACATATTGAAGAATGTCTATCATGTAAAAAAATATGGAATTCTTACAATAATTCTTCAATAACAAATACATTAACAAAAGAAAATACAAAAAATTTCAAAAAATTAGTATCTCAAATAAAGAAAAAAAATAAGTTGAAAACTTTTTTTATAATATTAACCTCATTTGCTATAAGTATAATTTTAATATTATTTCTTAGTTTAAATATATTCGGATTATTTTTCCTTGGACAAGATAATTATACCACTATGGATATTAAAAATTATGGCATACATGAAGGACATATAAAAGGAGAAAGAGAATTACTCCAAAGTGACCTTTATGTTTTTCCAAAAGAAATATCACCAAATTCCAAAAATATAGAATTTTTATATTCATGTGGATCAATGGGTTTTGGAGAACACTTTCAGCAATATTTAAAATGCACCTATTCTATTGAAAAATACCAGTCTGAAATTAACAGATTAAAAAAAATCAAATGTGAAATTAAAACAAAAAAAGGTACCATAATTAATAAGATTGAATTTTCCAATAAAAAATTCGATTTTCCCGCATATATTGCCGCTTATGGTGGGGTTCAAATGTATGAATATGCATTATGCAATGAGGAAACAAAAACTATTACTTATATATTATTACAGGGTATTTCTAATAAACAAGTATCATTTAGTAAAAATTATCTACCAAAAGAATATCAATCTAGCAGAGAATTATTGGGTGATGAAAGTTTAAATAATAAAAATATCTACTATCACAAAGCAGGTAGTATTTGGCACCACTTTAAAGATTAAAACAAAATATAGTGTTATTATCTGATAATAACACTATATTTTGTTTTTATAAGAGCTTTCGAGTGTACAGAGAAGGTACCCGTAAAATGGCCAGCTATTTTTAAATTTCTCCAATTTGATTTTTAAAAATACATATGCTATTATATGAATGAATAATAAATTATTCATTCATATAATTTGAATTAAGTAGTTTGAAAAATATATCAGATAATAATATTTATTAAAAGATAGTCATTAATCGAGATTTTTTCAAATTACAATGACTTGTTTATTTTTTCTAAATACATTATCAAGTAGAAAGGAATTATAATTATGAAAAAAATTATTTCAATTATAGGGAGTTCAAGGAAGAAAACAACATATAATGCAGTAAAAGAATTTGAAAAAAGTTTGAGAAAAAAGGTAGAAGTTGATTTTGAATATTTGTTTTTAGATGATTACAACCTTGAGTTTTGTAAAGGATGTAAGTTATGTTTTAATAAAGGATTACAGTATTGTCCTTTAGATGATGACAGAGATAAAATAAGAAACAAAATTGACAGTGCGGATGGAGTTTTATTAGCAACACCAAATTATGCATTTCATGTATCTGCCAGAATGAAAAATTTTTTCGATAGACTCACATTTATATTGCACAGACCAGAATATTTTAATAAAACTCTTACATCAATAGTCACACAAGCGATATTTGGTGGAAATTCTATTCGTAAATATATGGAAAGCATAGGTTATAATATGGGCTTTTATGTAACGAAAGGTTCTTGTGTGAACACATTAGAACCATTAACTGATAAGCGCCAAAAAAAAATTGAATTAGCTATGGAAAAAATGGCCGCAAGGTTTTATAATGGCTTAATAAAGACTAAACCTGTTAAACCTTCTATTTTCAGGTTTATTATGTTTAGAATAACCAGGTCAAGTATAAAAACATCTAATGTAAAGCTTTATGACTATCATTATTATAAAGACAATGGATTATTTGAGGCTGACTATTATTATACTGTTGAAATAGGGATTGTAAAGAAAGTTGCAGGCAAGCTATTTGACAGGTTAGGCGAAAAAATAGGAAAAAATAGCACATCGGAATAGAAGAAAATATTGAAGAAAATTCAAAACTAAAGAAAAGTATAATTGATTCATTGAATTTAGAAGATGAACCTATTAAAGTTATGGAAAAAATGATGTATTTGAATTATGATGGAATGATTAAAAACCCAATTTTAAAAGAATGGTATAACAAAGATATTTTTGACAAAATTCAGCAAAATTTCAATAATGAAAATGGTATTAGTAAAGTCGATTTTGTTTATGATAGTTTTGTTGAAGTTGTTGAACATTGGCAAAAAAATGGGAGAATGCGAAAAGATATAAATTCAAAAATGATTATGGCTATTTTTAGCTCTATTATAAATGTTGATTTGCACAAGGATGAAATAGGTATTGAGTATTTTCCAGAAGTATTAGAACATATATCAGAGTTTATTATGAAGGGGTTAACAGAGTAACTCTTTAGATACCTTGTAGTTATCCCTTGTAGTTCTATGTTTCAGAAATTTCAGATTCTTCATAATTTTTTCTGTTCAGGAATAGAAGTAATACTGAAACCATTAAGTTAACTATAATTGGTGAAATCAAGTTTAATAATGAGTAATTAAAACCCTGTATTATTAAATACGTTGCTATGGTCGTATTTCAAAAAATTTAGTAAAAATAAAAATAGACATGAGAAAGTGATTTGATAATAATTAAAATACCTT
>JBDMZA010000165.1:0-9437 GCA_039770155.1 Clostridiales bacterium | reverse complement strand
ACCTTTTTTATCAACTTTTTCTGATAAATTATTTACTTTATCATATTTATATTCATAACTTTCACCAGTTTTGCCATTCGTTACTTTACTAACTAAATTGTTGTCATAGAATTGGAAATCCATTCTTCCAACACTATTCGGATATTCTACATCTCTTAATGCTCCATCATTATAGTAATTATATTTTGTTATTGGAGCTTTTATAAAGCTTTCTTCTCCTTCTACTGCCTTAATTCCTCTTAATCTATCAGTTTTATCAAATATTCTTTTCGTTTTGTTACCTTGTGGGTCTGTTGTTATCTCAGAATACCACCCTTGCTGCACATCTGTATCTTCATCTCTTTGACCTATTCCAGGAAATATATCATATTGATAAGTAAATTCTCCCACATCAGGAACATTCTTAGTAGTTGGTCTATTTAATTCGTCATATTTATCCCATTTAGTTGTACCTGTACCATCTGTCATTGACTTAATATTACTGTTATTATCATATGTAAATGATATTATATTAGAAGTTTGTTCTACATCATTAACTGGGGCTTTTGTTCCACTTTTTTCTTCAACTCTACCATAAATATCATAACTATATTTAGTTATAGTATTATTTTTATCTAATACACTATTTATACTACCATCTGGTCTATAAGTATATTTTTCAGTTAAAGAATCTACATAGGTATAATCTCCTTCTTCACCTGACCTACCACCTGGTAATATTCTTTTTTTAACCTGATTTGCAGCATTATATTCAAATAAGGTTGTATTTTTTTCACCATTTTCCTGGCTAATTGCATTGCCATTGGAGTCATATTCATATTTTGTTACAACATTATTTTCTGGATTTTTACCATTTAAATCAGTTTCATATGTCTCAACTGATGCTAATCTGCCCATCAAGTCCATACTGCTCTTTGTAACATTTATAGAATCTTCAGTTGACATTTTTTGAGTAATTATTTGACCATAAATTGAATCATCATATTCGTATATAGCCTCTTTTTTAGTATCTCCACCATTTTTACCAGGATCACTTTCATATACTATTCTTCCAGTTTTATCAAACTCTTGATCATATCTTTTTCCTTCTGCATCAAACTTCAATATATTTATTTTTTTATCTTCAAAATATTGAATTTTCTCAATATCAATTAAGTTTGCATCAGTTGTTTTAGTATGTTGATTTAAATTATTGTAATAGTATTTTGTTTCATAACCTTTCCAGTTTATTTCTGATTTTAAATTACCATTTTCAAAATACTTATATATAGTATTTTGTTCTACATCACTTACAAGTTTAGTATTTTTCACTAATCTATCCATAGCATCATAAGCAAATGTTGTTTCATTACCATTTCCATCAATATGAGTTTTTGGATTTCCATTGGGGTCATAAGTGAATTTTTCGCCAATAAATGAATCTGCTTTTCCTTCTTCTTGAATTCCTTGTTTTAAAACCCTTCCCATTTTGTCATAATACATTGTCATATATTTTGGAACATTATCAGATTGAACTACCAGATTATCCAATTTATCATAACCATAAGTAGTAGTATAGGCTGCTATTGTATCATCACCTGCTACTACCTGATTTGTGACTCTATCTCTTGCATCATATGTAGTTGTTGTTAAATTACCATTTGGATCTATTTGTTTTACTAGATTACCCTTTATATCATATTCAAATTCAATATACGATCTCTTATATGTTGTTTCATAATCGGGATAAAGAGCTTTATAGTTATCTTCTTTTTGCTGTGTTATACTATCTAATGTATCACCATCTTCTAATTTTTTACTAGATTGTGCTGTACCAACAACTCTATATAATTCATCATAAAAATATGTTACTCCACTATCAATTTCTTCATTATTTGAAGATGTTTGATATTCTATATCACTCTTCCAGTTATAACCCATCTCAAACCAATTACCTTCTGGGTCAGTTACTTTTGTATTTCTATTTAATAAATCATACTTGTAACTTGTCTTTCTGCTGTTGTCTTCACTTAAATTCAAATCTTCACTTACATCCCATGCATACTCACTTACTACATTTGAAACTTCATCATAAACATAAAGTATTTTATTTCCTCTTTCTGTAAAGTTTCCGCCTGGCTGCGAACCAAGTGAAGCTTCGTTTCTCTGGTCATCTAATGTTTCCTCATCAAAATCATCTGGTATATTAGTTGTAAGATGATTTCCCATAGAAATAACACACTGTCGATCAAGTTTGTCATAGACAACAGTAGTTAAAATCTGGCTAGGGTCTCTATGTTCTATCATATTGTTATTTAAATCGTAAACATAAGTATTTGTGTTTATATATCCAGTTATATTTCCACTATCATCTATTGTTGGGTCTTGTGATAGTTTATTAAGTCTTCCAACCTGGTCATATTCATATAAACTTACATTTTCTTTTGGATCAATTTCTGTCATTGTATTATTTACTATGTCATAACTGTTCCATATTGCATTTCCTTCAAAATCTTCATCTTTTCTTAACTGACCAATTACATCATAATAAGTTTCAGTTTCTACAGATGAATCTCCAGCTAATCTAACTGTTGTAACTTCAAAATTTTCATCCTGGTTATTATTATCTTTAAATGTACCAGCATCATAAATATATTCAATTTTACTTTCAATAGATTCATCCGTTGAACTTACATATTCTCCTGTATTATCTTCTTTATATAATGTGCCATTAACTCCATAACCATCTATTTCAGTTACTTTTCTATTTAATCCATCGTAACCTGTTTTTACTACTTTTCCACCTGCATCTTTTACCTGGGTAATTCTATTATCAGCATCGTATTTATAACTCTGCTCCCAAATATTATTATAAGTTGTTGTCTCGATTTTCTCTTTAACTTTTCTATTTAATTTATCATATTCATAAGTTGTCTTAATATTTAGCGGATCAACGATCTCAATTAAATTACCATGTTTATCATAATTTTTAGTTAAAGTATGTCCTAGGGCATCTGTTACCGCTTTTACTCGTCCAAAATCATCATATTCATATTTTGTAACAGCATTTTTCGCATTAATTTCTTGAGTTTTGTTACCAGCTAAATCATATTTATACTGAGTAGTATTTCCAAGTCCATCGATTATTTTAATTAATCTATCCGATTCATCATATTCATATCTTGTACCAATTGTTACATCATTTTTATTTGCCTCATACCTAATATATTCTTTTGGATTCAATTCTCTCACTTTATTTCCAAAATTATCATAAAAAATCCTCTCAGTCATAACCTGTTGTCCACCATTTGCATCAGCGACTGTTTTTTTTGTAATAGTACCTCTATCCATTCTATCGTATTGGTATTCTTCAACTAATTCATTAGGGTTAGTTTTCTTAGTAAGTCTTCCTGCACCATCATATTCTTCAATAGTTACATTTTCATCTAATCCATCAACTGTTTGTTTTTTATTGTTATATGTGTTGTCATAAGTATATTTAGTTACTTTGAATTTATTCTGAATATTATTATCTTTATTCATCTTATTATCAGTAACAGATTTAACTAATCCATTTGTACTATATTCACCATCTTTATAGTATTCATAAACTTTTTCATTTCCTAATGGATCTATTTCTTTTTCAAGATATACACCATCATCAGAATAAATATATTTTGTTAGATAGCCTTCCTTTGTCTTTCTTTCAATAAGATTTCCATATTTATCATATTTATTTAATCTTGAATTGCTGTATGATTCACCAGCATCATCTGATGGCAGAGGCTGTTTATGTTCTACTAAATTACCATTTCCATCATATTTATTCTCATATACTTCATCATTTTTATCTGTTATATCTTTCTTCAAAGGAATATTATCTGTTTCTTTTTCTGTTACATATGTATTAATATCTTCATCATCTGATAAGTTATCAATACTTGTCCATCTAGTTGATTCATCTTCAACTTCTGCACCCCTATTATAGTCATAATAGTAATTAAATTTAGCAATATGCCCATCAATATCCTTTGCTGAAATAGGTTTAAAAGTTAAATTACTATATTCAACCTCAGTAGTTCTGCCATATTCATCAATATAATAACTCATTGATTTTTCATAGCCTTCTAAAAACTTGGTATAATCATTTGGGTCTTTTATTGCATCTTTATATACATGGTAGCTAACTATACCATTTTTATATTGTGCTGTTAATCTTCCAAATATATCATATTCATTTTTTCTTTCCTGTTTTGTATCAACATATATCTCTTTTAGCCTGTTTTCTTCACTTGTATAATATGTATATGTAGTTGGAACTTCTTCTAAATCAGTTACACGAGTTAAATTATTATAGTCATCATAACTATATGTTGCTACTCTACCTAGCATATCTGTAGCAGATTTTAAATTACCATTATCATTATATGAAAATTCTATAAATCTTCCATTTACATCAGATATTTTGCTTACTTTCTCATCAGTATATTCAACATTTACCCTGTTCCCGTATCTATCTGCAAGCGCTTTTAATCTGCCATTCTCATCATATATGATTTTAGATAATCCATTTTTTGTTACAACATATTCATTGTTTACAAATTCCAATTTATCTGTAAAATCAGCTTGAGGAACAAATTTTAGTGTTCCATCATCTAACGTTTTTTTATTAAATAATATTCTAGTACCTGATTCATAAATAAGTTCTACTGCTGAATCTGCACCTTCTCTTATATACTTATCTGCTACATATCCTTCGATTCCACTATTTAGTATTCTAATTTTTGCCCACTGATATTTATCATCTTCGACATCTTCTATAATTCTTTCGCCATTTTCATCTAATATATATTCAAATTTAGTATTATATGTAACTTTAGTAAGTATTGTATTTTCAATTCCAATTCCTGCTGTTTCTCTAACATTTAATACACTTGCTATAACCCTGCCAAAATTTTTATCAAAAACTCTAACCTTTGTATCTAGATTAGTTGTCCAACCATTACCTAGTATAGAACTTTCATTATTTAATTCTGAATTATATGTTCTTGTAAACTCTAAATCTTGACCTGAGCTTTTTATAGTAAAATCAGTTTTTTGCTCTGTAAAGTTACCTGTTAATAAATTTGCATTATCAGGTGAATAAAGCATTTGTGTCTCAAGATTATCCATACCTATAAATCTATCTGGATAATTTAGTTTTAATTTATCTTCAAGTGCTGCTTTATCCTCTAGAGTTGCTTTTGCGATTTTTTCTACTACAAATTGTTTTAGCATTTTTTCGGCTGTTTTTGTTATATCACTTTCTTCATCAGCACCCTTTGCATCAACTTTATAGTATAATCCATTTGTTTTTTTTGCTAGCTCCTGTAGAAATTCCTGTTCTATATCTTCACCTATAGATATAGTATTTAATGTCATTGTATCTTTTATATCATCGAGTACTGCTTTTATATCATTATTGGTATTTTCAGATGTATCTTTTCCATCTGAAATTAATACCATAACCTTTCTTCTATCAGTACTTTTTGATAACATGGTTTCAGCTACTTCTAAACCACTTATTATATTTGAATTACCTTCTATATATTTAATAGAATTAAGACTTGTTGTTAATTTATTAAAGTCAGAAACAATAGGAGAAACTTCAACTGCTTTATCAGTATAAGTTACTAAACCTATTCTCATATTTTCTTCATTTTTATTTATTTCATTGATAATTTCTAAGTATTTTTCTATGATTTTTTTAGAAGAGCCATATTGATCTTTATCTTGCATTCTAATTGAATTGTCCATAACAAAAACAATATCGATTTTACCAATAACTTCATTAACCTGTTGTCCTAGTATTTTTCCATCACCTAAAATGTATTCACTGAAATGTTTTGTAGTACCAGTTACTGTCTTCTTTTCTTCATCAACCTTAGTATTTTCTAAAGCTACTAGTTTTTCACCATCTCTATCCAACCAATATACTTTTAAATCTTCTGGTTTTGTATTACCTATATCATTTTCATCATAACTCAAAGTAATTTCTGCTTCTTTAAATTCTTCTTCGCTTAATTCAATATCATACAAATTTCCTTTTAAACCTTTAACAGTTGATAAATCATCAGTTTCTAATTCTTTTACACTTAAATCTGAATCTTTTATTTTTTTGTCTCCAACAACACTTAAAGCTACATCATTATTATTGGTTTTAAAATTTTTCTCAAATCCTTCATCAACTTCTTTTGTTGATTTTTCAATAGTTTTAAGAGGCTTATCTTGCTTTATTAAATTCTTTAATTCTTTAAGTTCTTCTTTATCAGATTTTTTATCTCCATCACTGTCTTTTTTAAATGGATTCAACCCATATTTAAGTTCTTCTTCATTTAATATTCCATCTTCGTCATCATCAGCTCCGGCTTTAAATAATTTTACTTTTTTTACATCAACTGATGTAATATTTGATTCTTTAGTTTTTCCCTTTGAATCCTTGACTTTTACTTTATATGAATAACTCTTTTTATTACTAACTTCATTATCAACATATTCATTACTATTCTTTCCAGCTTTTCCTTCATATATTTGCTTGTATTTATTCTTATCTTTCTCACTTCGATATAGTATAAATTCTTTTTCTGTATCTGGATAACTCCAAATAATTTTCACATCATTACCTGCCATAAATGATGATATTGTTGGTTTATCGATTCCCTCTAATGCAACTTTTTTATATTTTTCTTCAAAAGTTTTTTGGATTAATTTTTCTTTAGAAATTTGAAAATCTTCTGCTATCTCATTCTCAAATACACTGACAGGAACTTCTATTTTATCATCATCTTTTTTGGCTATTAATGTTGCGTTTCCTTCTTTTTTTGCAATAATTTTATCATCTTTAATCTCAAATATATCTTTGTTTGATGATGATAATTTTACATCCTTTAATTCATCTGATTCTCCATTTAGATATGTCCCATTTATTTTAACTTTAGTTTTATCACCAACAGTTAAAACATAACCTGGAACATCAGCAGATATTTCCATTGGTATTTTCAAATCTTTGCTACAACCATTTAATGTCACAAAATTAATTAGCATTACAACTACCAAAATTACAGATATAACTTTTCTCATATAAATCTAAAATCCCCTTTCGGTATTGTGATATATTAACAAAAATTATCTTAGAGATAGCCAACAAATAAACTCTAATTCTCGAGTATGAATTCATATGATTTAAGTTAACTTCAGACGAAAAGAATTTGGTATTATTTTTTAGGCTCTCCTTATTTAATGTAAATATTCACAAAATCAATAATTGTTTTGCATTTTTTATTAACATTATTCTTTTGTATACAAATTTTTTACACCAATATCGATAAGTATACCTAAAAAACAACTCATAAAATTATATTTACAACCATATAATTCATGTATTACTATTTAAAATATACTTCGCTATTATACCATATATATACATTACATATTAATAATGTATATACTATTTTTAACTTTTATTATAGTTTATTACTTCTTTGCTTTATGTTCCTAATTATTCCACCACAATTGTTGACTTCAAAAAACAAATCTATAACTAATAGATAGGCAAAAAATAAACTCTAATTATCGAGTATGAATTCGCACGATTTAAGCGAACTTCAGACGAAAAGAATTCGGTATTATTTTTTATATTCTCCCAAGTAAATATTTTATAAAAATTTTCCGATATAATCATTACATTATTTTTTAATATAGAGGTTTAAAATGGAAATTATTAATGATAAAAAAGTAAAAAATAAATTTAATAATTTATTGGATCAAGTTCAAAAAAAACATCTTCAACCTGAAGATTCTTTCGAAGTAGCTGCAATACTTGAATCTTTAGGATGGAATGATGATAGAGCTTATAATGAGTTTGGAGTCTATAATGTATTTGAACTCTCTAATCAGTTATGGGAATCTATTAAAACAAAAATAAATATAATTCCCCATTCAACTAAAGAAAATCATTCTATCTTAAAATTAAGTTTTGATTCTTTTCGTAATTTTATAAGAGGGTTTATATTTGCACTACCTATGGCTATTTCAGTTATTTCTATGTTAAATTTAAAGTTTTCTCTTTGGTCATATGAAAATCTTACAACAGATTTAGCTACAAGTATTGCTCTTTCAACTATTTTGAGTTTTATGACCATTGGAGGATTTACTCAAGCTATAGCAAGAAGAGGTTTTTTCTTTATTTCACAAAATTATTATACACATGCAAAAAAAAATACCTATTTATTTTTAAAAATAGGTTATGTTCTGGCTCTTATTATATCAATTTTGTTTTTTCTTCTTAATTCATTTTTTCAATATTTTACATTCAAAATGGTTACTACTACTATAGTTTTTTATTTTTTCATGTGCTCAATTTGGCTTGCTGTAACCGTAATGTACATACTAAGAAAAGAATTAATTTTTACAGGTTTACTTATTTTTGGAATTTTAATGGTTTATATTCAAGTTAGACTATTTGGCTATGAACAAATAATCCGTTCTCAAATTATATCACTTTTTATAGTATCAATACTTTCAATCACTATTGTAATTTTAATATTTAATAAAGAAGAAAAAAAATCAGATGTAACAATTTCTTCTCAAAAATTCAAATCATCTGTAGCAATTTATTCCACCATACCCTATTTTATTTATGGATTTTCTTATTTTACATTCTTATTTGCTGATAGAATTGTAGCATGGTCTACAAATAATTTAGATTATATGCCATATTTAATTTGGTTTCGAGGAAGATATGAACTTGGACTTGATTTTGCTCTTTTAATGTTAATAATTCCCATGGGATTTATCGAAGTTATAATAACCAATTTTGTAAATGAACTTGAAGTATGTCAAAAAGATTTTAATTCAACTCAAATTGATTTAATGTATAAAAAATTCAAATTATCCTATATAAAAAGGTTTATAGTTGTCATGATTATATCAATTATAAGTGCTACTATAGTATTTTTTGCAACAGATATTTTCGATAAAGTATTTTATACAAATAATAATTCTGAAAGTTTAATACATAATCCAACAACAATGTTTGTTTTTATTACGGCACTTATATCATATTCTATTTTAGTTTTAGGATTAATGAATTCATTATTACTCTTTACTATTTCTCAGCCTCATATAGTAACCAAATCGCTAATCTATTCCCTTGTTATTAATATTATACTTGGATTTTTACTCTCAAGATGGATGACTGCAATAATATATAATTATAATATTACAAATTTACCTGCTGGTTATAGTTTTTCTATTTTAGGTTTATTAGCAGGTTGTATTACATTTTTAGTTTTAACATTCAGGTCAATACTAAAAGTATTAAGCAAAATCGATTACTATATTTATTATATGTCATAAATTAAGAGGTATAAAATGAATTTTAATGATTATTTATTTAATATTATAAGTCTTATAAGATT
>JBDMZA010000164.1:0-8098 GCA_039770155.1 Clostridiales bacterium | reverse complement strand
AGCCACTTTATTTATTGGATTAGGAGGAATGTTTTTTGCAAATCTTCAAACATATTTTATTCCGGATTTGGGACTACAGACAAATTATATAAATGAATCTTTAAGTAACTTAAGTAACTTAAGTAACTTAAGTAACTTAAGTATCATAAAAATTTTTATAGCTTATTTTGCTTTTGCTATATCTCCTGCAATATGTGAAGAAATATTTTTTAGGGGATTGATTTTATCAACATTACTAAATAAATTCACACCAATAATTTCAATTTTTATTTCTGCATTAATGTTTGGTTTGTTTCATATGGACTTATATAGATTGATTCCAACAATGATTTTAGGATTAGTTTTTGGATATATTGTTTATAAAACAAAATCTATTTTCTTGAGTATAATAATGCATTCAATTAATAATGGACTTAGTATTACTACAGTAATTTTTTTAAATGAAACAAAATCGTTATCAACTACTGATAATTATGAAAATTTAGGGATTTTAATATCTGTATCTATATTGTTATTAATATTTGGTGCTTACTTATTTAGGACAAAAAAATTAATTCTAAATAATTCTTCACAATAACTGTTACATTTAGATTTCAACAATATGAATTAATTACTAATATAAATATTATAGATACTTATAATTTATATTTTATGGTAAAATATATTTAATTTAAAAATAAAAAAGTTTTAATTCTAGTTTATAAATTGATTTATTTTATTTGTTGTAGGGGAGGAACTTTTTGTGTCTAAGCGCAAAAGATTTATTAGCTTTAGATTTTTATTTGTTAGTTTTATAGTCTGTGCACTTATAGTATTTGCATTAAAATATAACTCTGAAAGTGAAGGTGTATTTAATGCAGAAGTGATAAATTTTGGGAAATTTACATATCCTAAAAAAGAATGGAAAGTTAAACTTAGTAAAAATATAAATATAGAAACGCTAAATAATGATGGTATATATATTGAAAATAGTAATGGAGAAAAACATAATGTTAAATTATTATATTCAAAAAGAGATAGAATAGTTACAATTAAACCTATAGAAAAATATTTAGCTTGGGAAAAGTATTCAATTGTTATTACAGATAAAATAAAAACTGATAATGGAGAAAAACTTGTAAATCCATTTAAACTAAATTTTGATATGCTTGAAAATACTTATAAATCTGGTTTAGAATATAATTATTGTGAATTTAAACCTACAGGAATTGTGAATACAGAAGAAGATTTTTATAATGAATTAAAATTTGCTTTAGATAATTTTGAAAAAACTATAAAATTAAAATTAAATAATTCTGATAAAAATGAATATAACATAGATATATTAAATGAAATATGTGATGATATACCTCTTTTAAATTATGGATTTAAATCTATAAAAGGTGAAACAGTTAAAGATAGTTTTGGAAATGAAAAAATTACTATTGAATTTGAATATAGACTACCAATTGAAGAATTAAAGGAAATGAAGAAAAAGTCTAAACTTGAATCAGAAAAAATTATAAATAATTTAATTAAACCTGAAATGTCTGATATTCAAAAAGAATTGGCAGTGCATAACTATTTAATAAATAATTGTGTGTATGATAGAGGAGAAAAAGAATATCCTGCTGAAGACTATACTGATTATGGCGTGTATGTTAATAAACTTGCTGTATGTGAAGGCTATTCAAAGGCAATGTATAGAATATTAAATAAATTAGATATAAGATGCATTTATATAGTAGGACAAGCTAAAATGCCACATGCATGGAATATAGTTGAAATAGATAATGAATATTATCAGGTAGATGTAACTTGGAATGATATGCCATCAATTGATGAAGGAGAAATCTTAGTACACAAGTATTTTAATATTACAAGTGCAGATATGGCTAAAAATCACGAATGGAAAAATTCTAATTATCCTATTTGTAATAGTGAAAAATTTACAAATTATGATTTTAATCAATCGATTATATATTCAGATGAAAATGTAGAAAATATAAAAATTATTGAAAATAAAAATCAATTTGAAAATGGTCTGAAGGAAGCAATTATTAATAAAAAAGAGAAGATTGTATTTAAAATTTTAGATTATTCAAAAAATAATTATGATGTTGAAAAATCAATACAGAATATTGTGAATAATAATAATTTTAATTTTTATGGTAAGTTTTCATATACACATCCAAGCGAACTAGAAGATGGTGCAGTTGAATATGTAGAAGTTATTTTTAAGAAATTCTAAAACAGTATAAGGTATAACCAAAAAATAAATTCTAATTCTCGAGTATGAATTCACATGATTTAAGCGAATTTCAGACGAAAAGAATTTGGTATTATTTTTTAGGCTATCCTAAGGATTGTTAAAAAACAAATTTATTGAGCATAATTATATATAGACATAGAATTTTATTTTTGATAGAATAGCAAAATAAGTTATATTCTAACTTAGTTTTGTTATTTTTTATAATATGATTTAAGGAGTGTAAAGATGAAATCAGTTTTGAGGAATCTTATTGTTTTAATTTGTATTATCGGATTAGTTTTTTCTATAACAGGATGTACTTCAAATAATAATACTGTTGCTAAAGTAGGAAGTGAAGAAATTAGTTCTAGTGAGTTTAAGTTCTTTTTAAGAATAAGTAAAGCAACAATAGAAGCAGAAGAAAAAATTGCACCTGAAGGTTCAGATGAAAAAGCTTTAGAAAATTATCAAAAAGATAAGGAAAAATATTGGAAAAAGAAAGAAAATTTAGAAAAATTAAGAAAGAAAGCTCTCGAAGAAGCTACAGAGTTTAAAGTTCAAATTTCTGAAGCTGAAAAAAACAAAGTAAGTTTATCAGAAACTGAAAAAACTCAAGCAACTGAAAATTTTGAGAATAATATAGTACAACAAGCTGGTAGTAAAGAAGCTGCTGAAACACAGGTAAAAGAAGAGTACAACATATCATTGGAAGAAATCAAAAATATAGTAGTAGATTATCAGATTATAAGTAAGTTTGCTCAAACAGAAGTTAAAAAAATAACTATAGATGATTTAACAGTGAAAAAAACATATGAGAAAGATAAGGATAAATATGATTCCGTTACTGTTCAACATATTTTATTCTTAACTACTGATGATAGTGGAAAAAAATTATCAGACGATAAAATAAAAGAAAAGAAGAAAAAAGCAGATGAAATGTTGGAAAAAGTTAAAAATGGCGAAGATATTAAAAAATTAGCTAAAGAAAATTCTGAGGATCCAAGTGCTGCAGAAAATTCAGGAGAGTTTACCTTTGTAAAAGATGGTCAAATGGTTAAAGAATTTGAAGATTGGTCTTTTAAAGCTAAAAAAGGTGATGTAGGCATTGTAGAAACTGAATATGGCTATCATGTTATGAAATTATCTAAAAGAACTGATATAAAAGATGAAGATATAAAAACTGCAGTTAAAACTTCATTACAACAAGAAAAGTATGAAGAAAAAATTGATTCATGGTTAAAACAAAAAGAATATAAGTTAGAAAAAGAAGATAAAAAAATTAATGAAACTGATATTGGTAAAATATAGTGTTTGAAATATATAAATAATATTAAGGAAGATCCTAAAAAATAATATCATATTTTTAAAATTTGAGAATTACTAGAATTTTGTGAGTTATTATTTTTTAGGTTCTCCTAATAATTGTTAAATGACAGTTTTATTTTTTGAAAATATAGAATCTAAATTTATTTGATAGATTTTTTCTCCATTTAATTCAATAATTCCAGAAATATGTTTGTTATCATGGTTTACAAGTTTTTCTTTTCTAACATCAATATCATCTTCATTAATTTTGAGAATTTCTTTAACTTCATCTACAATTATGCCAAGATTATCTTTAGTTGAATTCAGTATTATTATCTTAGATTCTTTTAAAATAGTAGTATTTTGTTGTTTAGAAACTTTGATGGGATTTGGGTTGAAAAATTTTTTAAGACATATTATTGCAAAAACACTTCCTCTTAGGTTTATTAAGCCTTCAACGAATTCAGGGGATTCAGGGACTTTTGAAGTTTGTGAATAATTGATTATTTCAAATATTTCATCAACACTTAAGCAATAATTGGTACCATCAAGAGTAAAAATAATAATTTGTTTCATAATTGCCCCCCTTATATATAAATATTTAGGTTTGGGTATAATCAAAAAATAAACTAGTCAACTTTTTTGAAAATTCGTTAAACTATCGATATTTTCAGAAAAAAATTGTCTTATGAAATTTTTGATTATGCCTTGATATTCATCTATAAATTTTGTGTAATATTAATTTGGAATTTGGAATTTAATTTAAAATAAAGAAAAGTATTATGTATAAATTATACCAATAAAAATTATTTATAACAAGTCCTAAGTTTTATATCGAACTAAAGTGAATTTATTACTTGACATTGGAAAACAAATATTTTAATATTTTATATAAATCCATAACTAAAGACTATGAATAAAAGGAAGTAAGATTATAAACTTTATAAGAGAAGAATTTTATTAGCTGAAAGAAATTCAAAAGTAAATATAATCTGAAAGTAGTTTAGGAGTTCTATTAATGAAATTAAGGAAAATAATATTAAATTATTCTCATATGAGAGTAAGTAGTAATATGCTGTATTGATTAGCAATAGAACATATTCTAAGGACAGTTTATTTTTTGATATTCCTTAGGAGAGCCTAAAAAATAATACCGAATTCTTTTCGTCTGAAGTTCGCTTAAATCGCGGGAATTCATACTCGAGAATTAGAGTTTGTTTTTTGGCTATCCCTTAGTAATTAATAGCGGTTAAAGTATCGTTAAAACTTTTTGAGTTGCTTATTTTTTTAAAGAATAAGAAATTTGGTGGTAACGCGGAATATAACTTTCGTCCAATTTAAGTGGATAGAGAGTTATTTTTATTTTTAATATTTTGATTGGAGCTGTTTAAAATGCTTAAAGTGATTTCAATTTTATTAGTATTAGCAGGAAGTTTTATTGTATACTTAGCGAAAGTTATTATGAGAAAATATAAATTGGATCAGAAAATTAAGTGCAAATATGAAGATGAATTAAATGATGAAGAAATTAGAGATTATAAGATTAATTCGGCATTAATAAAAATTAAATTAGTTGGTTTCGGTTTATTTTTACCAGGAGTAATTTTAGTAGTTATAGTATTTAAATAGGGAAATATAAACTTTAGAATTAATATAGTTATTTGATTTAGGTATAATCAAAAATTTTATAAGACAATTTTTTTCTAAAATAATCATGGTTTAACGAATTTTTAAAAAATTGACTATTTTATTTTTTGATTCTGCCTTATGTATTTAAAAAAAAGGAGGAGTAAAATAAATGATTGATAATATTGATAAAAAATATGAACCAAAAAATGTTGAAGAAAAGGTATATAAAATGTGGAATGAAAAAGGCTTTTTTCATGCAGAGGTAAATAATGAAAAAGAGTCCTTTACTATGGTAATACCACCACCAAATATAACTGGTCAATTACATATGGGACATGCCTTAGATAATACTTTACAAGATATTTTAGCAAGATATAAGAGAATGAGAGGTTTTGAAGTTTTATGGCTTCCTGGAACTGATCATGCGAGTATTGCAACTGAAGCTAAAATAGTAGAAGCTATGGCAAAAGAGAAATTAACAAAAGAGGAAATTGGGAGAGAAGCATTTTTGAAAAGAGCCTGGGAATGGAAGGAATTTTATGGTGGTCGTATTATTGATCAATTAAAAAAATTAGGTAGTTCATGTGATTGGGAAAGAGAAAGATTTACTATGGATGAAGGTCTTTCAGAAGCTGTTAAAAAAGTATTTATAAATTTATATGAAAAGGATTTGATATATAGAGGAGAAAGAATAATAAATTGGTGTCCTAAATGCTTAACATCAATTTCAGATGCAGAAGTTGAATATGAGGAAAAAAATGGAAATTTATGGAGTGTAAAATATCATATAAAAGATTCAAATGAATTTATAACAGTAGCTACAACAAGACCTGAAACAATGCTTGGAGATACTGCAATTGCTGTTAATCCTACTGATGATAAATACAAAAATTTGATAGGTAAATATGCTATATTGCCCATAGTTGGCAGAGAAATACCAATTATTGCAGATGATTATGTTGAGAAAGATTTTGGCACAGGTGCTGTTAAAATTACTCCTGCACATGATCCAAATGATTTTGAAGTAGGTCTAAGGCATAATTTAGAACAAATAAAAGTAATGAATGATAATGCGACAATGAATGAATTTGCAGGAAAATATAAAGGTTTTGACAGGTATATTGCTAGAAAAGAAATTATTAAAGATTTAGAAAAATTGAATTTATTGACAGAAATTAAAGTTCACAAACATAATGTAGGAACATGCTATAGATGTTCAACAGTTATTGAACCAATAATATCAAAGCAATGGTTTGTAAAAATGAAACCTCTTGCTAAACCAGCTATCGATATAGTTAAAAATGGAGAATTAAAATTTTTACCTGAAAGATTTTCTAAAATTTATTTTAGTTGGATGGAGAATATACAGGATTGGTGTATATCAAGACAATTATGGTGGGGGCATAGAATACCTGCATATTATTGTATGGATTGCAAAAAAATAATTGTGAAAAATAATTTTCCTGATAAATGTGATGATTGTGGAAGTAAAAATATAAAACAAGATGAGGATACTTTAGATACTTGGTTTAGTTCAGCTCTTTGGCCTTTTTCAACATTAGGTTGGCCTGAAAAAACTAAAGATTTAGAATACTTTTATCCTACAGATGTTTTAGTAACAGGTTATGACATTATATTTTTCTGGGTTGCACGTATGATTTTTTCAGGAATTGAACATATGAATGAGAAACCTTTTAAGCATGTGTTTGTACATGGATTGGTAAGAGATGAACAGGGAAGAAAGATGAGTAAATCATTAGGAAATGGAATTGATCCCTTAGATGTTATAGAAAAATATGGAACTGATTCATTAAGATTTTCACTAACCAAAGGAATCGCTACAGGTAATGATTTAAGATATTCTGATAAAAAAGTTGAATCCAGTAGAAATTTTGCAAATAAACTTTGGAATGCATCAAGATTTGTTTTAATGAATTTTGATGAAAATATTAGTATAGATAACATTAATATAGACAGGCTTAACTTGGCAGATAAATGGATATTAAGAAGATTAAATATAATAATACAAGAAGTAACAGATAATATGGAAAAATTCGAACTTGGGATAGCTTTGGAAAAATTATATGAGTTTACTTGGGATGAGTTTTGTGATTGGTATATAGAACTTGTTAAAACAAGATTATATGATAAAGATAATGATTTAAGAGCTGAAGCTCTATATGTATTAAATTATACATTAAAAAACATAATGAAACTTATACACCCATTTATGCCATTTATTACTGAAGAAATATATAGTCATTTGATTCATGATGATAAAAGTATAATGATATCTAGTTGGCCTGAAATTAATAGTAGTTTTAATTTCGAAAAAGAAGAAAAAGATATGCTTAAAATTATGGAAGTAATTAAAGCTGTTAGAAATATAAGAGCAGAAATGAATGTGCCATTTTCCAAAAGAGCAAAAGTTTTTATAATAACCAAGAACAAAAAAGATAATGATATTTTTATTGAAGGAAAAATATTTATTGAAAAACTTGGCTATGCAATGGAAGTAAATGTCTTGAATGAAAAAAATAGCATAAATATAAATAATATGGCATCGGCAATAATTTCTGATTCGGAAATATTTATTCCACTGGAGGATCTTATAGATATTGATAAAGAGATAGAAAGAATCATGAAGGAGAAGAAAAATTTAGAAAAAGAATTAAAAAGAGTGGATGGGAAATTATCTAATGAAAATTTTATAAAAAAAGCTCCCCAAAAAGTAATTAATGAAGAAAAGGAAAAGCAAAAAAAATATAAGAATATGTACAATAAACTGCTTGAGAGAGTTAGATCTCTTAACATATAGAAAAAATTCCTAATAATAAGAAAACGTACAAATATTTGTGATAATTGTACGTTTTTTAAATGTATATTAAATTTTTAGTGTAAATACTATAAATTTAATTATCATAAATATGTGTT
>JBDMZA010000163.1:0-3490 GCA_039770155.1 Clostridiales bacterium | reverse complement strand
CGCCAGCGTTCATCCTGAGCCAGGATCAAACCCTCTTTTTAAAATTTTATAAGAGAGCTGTCAAGCTCATTTATTTCATATCTTGAATTACTTATCATTTTATTGACGAGTTTAATTCTTTTCTACACTGTTCACTTTTCAAAGTCCTATATTTCTCTGTCTGCTAGGTTTCCCAAGCGACTTCGTTATTCTAACATGCTACCTTATTCTTTGTCAACCCTTTTTTATATTTTATAAAAAAACTTTTTTTTGGGTTTTTTTTATCTGTCTTAAGGAGCTAGTACATAATACCATCCCCAAATATTAAAGTCAATACTTTTTTCTTAAATATTTATATGTTTTTGATATTTTTTTAAAGAATTAATATATTTATAGAAACTATACAAATACTTCCTATTTCAAATAAAGACTACTCCTACTTTTAACTATGTACTTAGAACTATTAACACTCACTCATAACTTTTACATCTTGGATTATGATTATGCTGGAAACACTACTATAAAAGCCAGATTTCAAATTTGAAATCTGGCTTTTATCAAAAATAATGTTTATAAATACTTATTCATCTGCTTCATCTGTTTCATCTGTTTCATCTGTTTCATCTGCTTCATCTGTTTCATCTGTTTCATCTGTTTCATCTATTTCATCTGTTTCATCTGCTTCATCTGTTTCATCTGCTTCATCTGTTTCATCTGCTTCATCTATTTCATCTGCTTCATCTATTTCATCTGCTTTTTCAATTAATCCATTATTATCACATTCAATTGTATTTTCTTCATCTTCAATATCTTCATTCTCAATTCTTGCTATACTTACTACAATATCATCTTGACTTAATCTCATAAGTATAACACCTTGTGTTTTTCTGCTTGTAATATTTATTTCACTAACTTTAACTCTAATTATTGTTCCATCAGAACTTATTAATAAAATATCATCATTTTCATTTACAAGTTTAATATCAGCTATTTTACCTGTTTTTTCTGTTATTTTATGAGCAAAGACACCTTTACCATTTCTTGATTGTTTTCTATATTCACTTAAACTAGTTCTTTTACCATAACCATTCTCAGTTACTATTAACATAGTTGCATCTTCAATATAACTTGCCATAGTTAAAAGATAATCATTCTCCTTCATTTTAACACCTAAAACACCAATAGAATTTCTACTTACTATTCTTACTTCAGATTCATTAAATCGAATAGAGTGTCCATTTTTGGTTACAAGAATAATGTCCTTTGTACCATCAGTTAATTTGACTTTTATTAACTCATCACCTTCTCTTAAGTTAATAGCATTTATTCCATATCTTCTTTTATTTTCGTATTCCATTAGGTCAGTTTTCTTTACCATACCCTTTTTTGTTGCCATAAACAAATACATACCCTTTTTAAAACAATTTATTGGAATAATAGTTGTAATTTTTTCACCTGGTGATAATGTAAGTAAGTTTACTATCGCTGTTCCTTTTGCTTGTCTCCCAGCTTCTGGAATTTGATAAGCTTTTAATTTGTACATTCTTCCTGTATTAGTGAAAAATAGTATAAAATCATGTGTTGATGTTATATAGATATCTTCAACAAAATCTTCTTCTCTTGTGCTTAAAGCAGCAACACCTTTTCCACCTCTTTTTTGACTTTTATAAGTATCAATTGGAAGTCTTTTTATATAACCAAAATGAGTCATAGTAAGTACTACATCTTTTTCTTCAATCAAATCCTCAATATCTATTTCGCCTTCTTCTGCAATAATTTGACTTTTTCTCACATCACCATATTTTTCTTTTGTTTTATTCAATTCATCTTTTACAATATTCAATACCATATACTCATTCTCAAGAATTTCTTTTAAATATTTAATTTTTTTCATTATTTCATTATATTCATTTTCTAACTTCTCAATCTCTAAACCTGTAAGTCTTCCAAGACGCATATCTACAATTGCTTGAGATTGTTTTACACTTAACGCAAATACTTCCATCAATTTTTCTTTTGCTAAATTTTCTGTCTTTGAAGCTCTTATAATCTTAATAACTTCATCTAGATTATCAACAGCAATTTTTAATCCTTCTAATATATGAGCTCTTGCTTCTGCTTTATTTAATTCAAATTGTGTACGTCTTTTTATAATTTCTTTTTGATGATCAATATAATAATCAATTGTATTTCTTAAATTTAATATTCTAGGTTCAAATTTGTTATTTACTGGGACAAGTGCAATCATATTAACCCAAAATGTTTCTTGTAATTGTGTATTCTTATAAAGTTGATTTAAAACTATATTAGCATTAACATCTCTTTTTAATTCAATTACAATTCTCATACCATCTCTATCTGATTCATCTCTTAAATCTGAAATTTGATCTATTTTTTTATCTTTAACTAAATTTGCAATTTTTTCTACTAGTCTTGCCTTATTAACTTGATATGGAAGTTCATTCACAATTATTTTTTGTTTGTTTGGTGTAATTTCTTCAATTTCTGTAACTGCTCTTACAACAATTCGTCCTCTTCCCGTTCTATATGCTTGTCTTATTCCCTGTCTTCCAACTATTGTAGCTCCTGTAGGAAAATCAGGTCCTTTTATAATCACTGACAATTCATCAATTGTTATTTCAGGGTTATCAATAACCTTAGAAATACCATCTATAACTTCACATAAATTATGGGGTGGAATATTAGTTGCCATACCAACTGCTATACCAACAGAGCCATTCACCAATAAATTTGGGAACTTTGAAGGCATAACAACAGGTTCCATTTCATGATCATCAAAATTTGGTTTAAAATCAACTGTCTCTTTATTTATATCCTGCAAAATTTCCATAGACATTTTTTGCAATCTTGATTCCGTATACCTATATGCCGCAGGAGGATCACCATCTACTGAACCAAAATTTCCATGACCATCTATTAAAGGATATCTAAGTGACCAATCTTGGGCCATTCTAACAAGACTTTCATAAACAGCTGCATCACCATGGGGATGAAATCTACCCAAAACGTCTCCAACTGTTGTAGCACATTTTCTATAGGATTTATCAGGTGTAAAACCTTGTGTATACATTGAGTATAAAATTCTTCTATGTACAGGTTTCAAACCATCTCTAACATCAGGTAAAGCTCTGTCAACTATAACACTCATGGCATAGTCTATAAATGATTTCTTCATCTCTGCTTCAATATCAACGGGAATGATTTTCTGTTCAACATATTCTGCCATCAGAAATATACCTCATTTCTTAAAAATTAACTTTAGAATAACCTAAAAAATAATCTATTCTTTCCATAATAATCATAAAAATCACATGATCAATTATCTAAGAATGTTAATTATTTTAGGTATTCCATTAGGTGAAATAAAAATAATATACCTATTATATAATATAGATTTATAAATAATAATGGAAAGAAAGATAATAATAATAATAATAGTACTATAGGTTCTATAAAAAATATAAAAACATTTGTAGGTACATTAAAAGGT
>JBDMZA010000162.1:0-5447 GCA_039770155.1 Clostridiales bacterium | reverse complement strand
ATGAAAAAATAATAAATATTAAAATTTTAAATATTATTCCCTCTTCCTTTGCATGATTAAACTCTTCAACTCTCGCAAGCATCTTAACTTCTGAACATCTGTACACTATATATACATTTTCTGCACCTACACGTTTTGCACACCTAGCAGCATCCATAGCAACATTTCCTCCATCTACAACGGCTACATTTGAGCCGATTTCAACTGGTGTATCTGAATTTGGAAAATCATACGCTGACATTAAGTTTATCCTGGTTAAAAATTCATTAGATGAATATACACCATTTAAAATTTCTCCTGGTATATTCATAAATTTAGGTAATCCTGCTCCTGTTCCAATAAATACAGCTTTATAGTCTTCATCGAACAGCTCGTCAATATTATATACTTTACCTATAACCATCTTGGTCTTTATTTCAACACCAAGATTTTTAATTTTATCAATTTCTTTTTGAACTAAAGCCAGTTATCTATCAAATGATACTGATCAGCACAATAAACATTGATAATATTACTGGTAAAACATTTAAAAAATAACTACACCTCCTGATTAGAGTAAATTAATAATTATTACTAAAACACATTAATTCAGTGAATATGAAAGATAGAATTACTAACTTTGTATATTCACTGATTTATTCAAAACTTCTTCAATATATTTTTTAAAACCAACCTTATGCGTACTTATGCTTTACATTTTTCTAATTTTATACTTTATATAATTATTTCTGATAAAAAACGAGATAGTAAATTGTCGTAAAAAGTTAAATTTAAATTTTTTAAATATATAATGTACAAATAACGTTTTTTGAGATAATATAGTAATTACGTTAAAAATTTTACGATAGGTGGGTAATTATATGACAATAGTAAATACAAAAAAAATTATTTGTGTAGTTCTTGCGATTGTATGTATTTGTTTAAGTAGTATAGCTGTTTTGGCTAATTTATCAAATGATGAAGTTGATGTAATTAATCAGATATTTTATGATGTTTTTCCTGAGGGAAAATCTATTACTGATAAGGATAATGTAAGTTTAAATGATTTTGTGATTAATCCTAAAAAATCATATAGTGTAAAAATTACTTTTATTAATACAATATCAAGAGCTGATAATAGTTTAGGTTATTTTGTATATAGTGGAGATTATAAAGCAACAGATCATACAAAACTTATAAAAAAATCTAACATTAAAGAATATGAAATATTTAAAAATGTCAAGAAATTAGATCCTGGATATCAAGTAGATATTGGACCATTTAAAAAGAATGAAAAAGTAGGATTTTTCATTAAAAACAAATATGGGAAGTTTTATTCAGTTAAAGAATTAAATAAAGATAAAGAAAGTTATACAGCAAAATATAAACAGCCTTATAAGTACAATGGTTTAACATGTATAGCACTTGGATTTGAAGATTACTTTTATAAGGACTCTGATAAGGATCATAATGATGCAGTCTTTTCTATCAGTGCTGGTGATTATGATTTTCCTGATGAACCTACTATTTCACCAATATCTCCATTACCAACTTGTGTTACAACATTGCCAACAACAACAGATGTTTCAGAAACATCAACAATTGACCCAACAACAACAGATATTTTAGAAACATCAACAGTTGAACCAACGTCAACAGTTGAACCAACATCAACAAATGTTTTACCATCACCAACAATTGAACCAACATCAACAGACATTGTACCGTCTCCAACAATTACTTCAGATGGCAACTTGCCAAAAACTGGTGAAGAGGGAAGGTTAAATTGGACAATAGCAGGAATAATTATCATATTTTTAGGTTCATTGTTATTTATAAAGGTTAGAAAATATAATCTAAATTAATAAATTCAATCTGTACAACCTAAGGATAGCCTAAGTTATAAAGTATGAAAATAAGTTTTCACAAATAAATCCTTATGATTAATTTAAATTATATTTATCAAGGATTTATTTGTTTTTATATTAATATTGTAAATGTCAAAATATTTACAAATACTTTGGCTTGAAAAGATATTTCTAAAAATCTCAGATTACTTCATGAATATCTATTATATTCATAACTTCAAGTAAAGCTCTTGAATTGTGATAAGGACATTTCCATTCAATTATTTTCAATTTATTTGATTAAGGGCTCCCTGATTTATTAACAGCCATCTAGTACCTGTAAAGTATTTTTTCATTTGTCTTATAACTGTATAGCAACTTCTATTGGGTCTAAATCCATGTGATGTATCCTTAAAAATTGGTTCATATATTGCTTCAAGAATCATACGCAGAACTTTTTGTATTAATTTATCCGTAAATGTCATTATTCCTAAAGGTCTTTTTTTACCATTCTTTTTCTTTATATAAGTTCTTCTAGCTGGATTTGGATTATATGTTTCATCCTTTAAAGCATTAATTATTTTGTTTATCTTTTCTTCACTAAAACCATCTGCTGTATCATTATTAATACCTTCTGTCGAGGCTCCATTATTAGCATGATCAACTACTATGTCCTTAATAAGCTCAGCTTTTTCATCACACCAAAAAAAAGTTTACGGTTTTCTCCAGTAAACTCTATACTTAACTTATCTGATATTTATCTTAAATCCATTTTATCACCTTTATACTTATTATTACTATTTAAGGATTTGCTTTTTTCACCAAACACTCTTTTTTATAAAAAGCTACTCCATATTTAACAAACTTTCTAAATCCATCCTTTTTTAGACTTTCTTCATATTTGTTATCTTCTATTTGTTTTAAAGCATCATCACAAGCTATTTCCATATCATCAATATTTTTTACTGTTTTAATTTCAATTATTATAGCTTCTTTTCTTACACTTCTTGGTTTCACTAGCATATCAGGTCTTCCAAGCCCTGATTCAAGATTAGAAACTACGCTATAGTTTTCCATCTTACTCAAAATCCCCATTAGAAAACCATGATAAAAAGATTCTTTATAATCATTATAACTTATCATATTCATAAGCTCATCTGATATTATATCCGATATTGTATCTTCATTACCTTCTAATAATGATTTATATAATGGTGTTAAATCTTTTTCTCTTATAATTTGTTCAAACCAATTTATTATCTTATTTTTATAAATATATTCTAACTCTTTATTAGGAATTTTAACTTTAATAAATAATTCTACATCTTGAAATCTTTCTGATACTTTTTTTAAATATCCTGTAAAAAATAAGAAATTCCATATATTTTCATCACTTAATTCAATATCTCCATATGTTATGTCTTCATGAACCTTTATTTCCAAACTCCTACCACGAATCAATTCTTCAATAGAATCTTTTATATCTGCTGTATTTCGCTCTATAAGTTTTCTAACAATATTATTTGAACTTGTATTGGACCAATAAGGTTTAGGATATAACTCAACTCTTTTATAATATCTATCATCAATATAATTAACAATACTCCAGGGATTATAGACTTTCTTATCACCAAAAACATATCCATTATACCACTCTTCAACAATTTTCTCATTTGAAGTTAAATCATAAAAGTCAAGCATTTCTTTGACCTCTTCATGAAGAAATCCAAAATATTCTCCGTAATTAGCACTTAAAATTGATACTATTTTAAGATTATTTAGTCCTGTAAATATAGATTCCTTTGATATTCTGAGACAACCTGTTATTACAGCAAAATTCAGGTTTTCATTTGTTTTAATTGCTCCTTCAAATAATAAACGAATAAAGCCAATCATTTCATTATAAAAACCACTACTATATGCATTTTCCAATGGAACATCATATTCATCTATTAATATTATTACTTCTTTATTATGATGTTTGTATAAACATTCTGATAAAAATTTCAATGAATCATAAAAATCTCCATCTGTTGCAGTACCCTCGATACAAATTTTTTTAAATAAATCTAGTTGTAATTTACTTAATTTATTACTATCTTCAAGATAAATATGTCTTGTGTACTCAGATATTATAATTTTTTTTATTGCATCATATGCCATATCGAAATTAGGCTTTTTAGCCGCTTTCAGTGAAACAGTAATTACAGGATACTGGCACATATGTGATGTGTAGTTAGTTCCTTCTTTTATAATTTTAAACCCACTAAATAGATTTTTATTTAAATTGTTTGTTTCTTCATCTCCAGTATCTTCAAAAAAATACTGGAGCATACTCATATTAAGACTTTTCCCAAAACGTCTGGGACGGGTAAAAAGGTTAGCCCCTCCCTTTAAATCTAATAAATCTTTTATAAATAATGTCTTATCAACATAATAATATCCCTTTTTAATAATATCCTTAAAACTTTCGATTCCAACAGGTACTGGTTTATACTTCATGAATTACCACTTCCCTCTTTTCGCCCTTTTTTCAAACTCATTGGGTTGTCCTTTATGTCCAGCTACAATATACACTTCATCAAACTCAAATTCGCCTTCCAACTCACTTCAGGTCTTTTAATAGCTATACCTTCTCTAAGTTTTGTTGTCATATATTGTGTATCGCTTTGACATAAATCAAGTTCTTTTGTAATTTAATTGTTTGATAAATTTAGTTCCATAAAATATAGACATACTATCCAAGTAGTTAATAGTTGATGATGTTCTGTAAATATATAGCATTTATTAAGTCATCGAAATACTTATTGCAATTATTACAGTGATAGTATTGACAACCATAATGTTTAGAATCACACCTATTTTTTATAATATTATTTGAATCACACCAAGGACATTTTCCTTTTTAGACCATCTCAACTCTCGAACTTTTTGGTAACATTTATCTTCATTGATTAAACCATTTATATTTATTATTTTTTCATCGTTTATCTTTTTCATTTTTGTCATTCCTAATCGTTTTTCTTCTATTCTAACGGTTTTGAGAGGTTTCTTCAAGAATATTTTCATCAGTCCGAAATACGATAAGAGCCTTAACTATATGAATATTTATCATATATATTTAGGACAAAGATTAAAATTTATCAAAAATACTATGATTTCTAACATTTGTTATAAAATTAAATACAATATTACTTGTAATTTTTTCTTTATCCTGTTCAATACTAGCATTAATCGTTAATTTAAGACTACTGTTTTCATTTAATTTCATGTTTATATTATTAATTTCATGAACTAAGATATTTTCACTTTTTTGAATAGTATCATCAGAATTATTTTTTACTATTTTAAATACTAGTTCTTTATTTATATCTTTTTTATATTCATTAAATTCAATATTTTCTAGTTTATTCATATGTAAATTATTGATTATAACCTTACTTGTATCTCCATCTTTCCTGTAAACTACTAATCTTAATGAATATGTATAAAAATCCTGTTTCTCATCAAATGGATTATGCCTAAAATAAGGTATTAATAATACATTATTTATAGTATAATTTTCTAAATTTTCACTTTTTATATAATCAGTAGATTTAATATTTGCTTTATTTGTATCTT
>JBDMZA010000161.1:0-3082 GCA_039770155.1 Clostridiales bacterium | reverse complement strand
TCATAATATCTATTTTGCCATATTTGTTTGTTGTTTGATAGATTATAATCTAGTACTCCAGAATCATTAATATTTTCATTTATATTTGTTAACACATCAGATTTAATTCTATTATTGTCTATTGTTAATACCCTATCTGCCAATTTATCAATTAAATATTCTTCATGACATGAAAAAATTATAACTACATTTTCCGACTTAAATCTCTTCATTAATCTAATAAAGACATCCTGAGATTTAATATCTTGCCCCGATATCGGTTCATCTAAAATCAATACATCAGGAGTTTTTAATAATGCTTGAATAACAGCAATTTTCTGAATTGAGCCTTTTGATAATTGGTTTATCCAGGTTTTACGCATATTTTCAGAAATATGAAAAATTTCCAAATAAGCTTCAATTCTTTTCTTTAAATTACTTTTTTCAATTTCCTGTATACTCCCCATATAAAACAAATATTCTCGTGGATTCATTCTCAATTTCGGAAATCGTTCAGGTACATAATTAATATTGATATTTCTACTTAAATGAGAAATCCTCTTGCCTTTGTCGACTGGCAATAGTCCTGCTATAATTTTTAACAATGTACTTTTCCCTGTTCCATTCGCTCCAATAATAGCCGTTGATTGATTATCATAAAATGATAAATTAATATTGTCAAGCACAATTTTATTATTGTATTTCTTTGTAATACCTTCCAATGAAATTATTTGCTTCATATTTTGACCATACCCTTAGTTATAATTATTTAAAACCAATATTATACTTAATATTATAACAAACACACCATTCTATAACATAAAAATTATCCTATGTTAATAGATATTTTACATTTTATACCTACTTTAGTTCCATAATCCTATTTAGAAATAATCAAAAAACAAACTAGTCAACTTTTTTTGAAAATTCGTTAAACCATCGATATTTTAGAAAAAAAACTGTCTTATGAAATTTTTGATTATACCTTAAACAATCTAAATAAATTATTCAGTAAATTAACCTATATTTGATCATCGAATACTGTTAATATTTTTGTATTTAACAAACAAATACTAAAAATTTTTTCATACAAAAAAGATATGGTACTTTGTATGGAAAAACAAAATTGCTTACAAACTTATTCTACTACAATTTCTTCTAGCTTTACCTCATCAAAATATGCTGTTCCAGTAGCTTCTCTAACTCCTAAATAAGCATCTATTTTATTTGATCCTGCATTTTCAATTAATTCAAAAACAATATATTTATATGTCCAATTATTAGTTCCTATTGTTTTATTTAATTTTGATTTATAATTTTCTTCAAGTTCTCCTCCAATAGCTCCAATTGCTCCATATTGATCCGTTTTTATATTATCTGTTTTACAATAAAACGAATATAAATATGTTGCATCTTTTTTTATAGAAACATTTTGAATAAAATAATTTGCACCTTCTAAATTTGTCTTTGTAACCTTAAAACACTTATTACCTGAATATGACGTTGTTCCTGTTATTTCCATAACACCCTTTGAATTACCTTCTATAAGATCTGATCGGCTTTCCCAAACAATATCTGACTTTTCAGCTCCCGAATTTGCCAAAAGATTAACCCCTGTTGTTTTTATTGAGTTTTGTTGAGGTTCCTCTGTTTTTACTTCTTGTGTTTTAATTATTTCAGTAGCTTTTGATTCATTTGTAGGAACAATAGTTGCATCAGGAGTAGTTGATTTAGTGGTTTTTTCTATTTTTTTAGTACTTGTAGGACTTGTTAAAGGTTTAATGGAGTTTTTATCATCATTTTCAGTTTCATTATTGTTAGTAAAAGAACTTTTTATTTTTTTATCTGAACCAAAAATATTACTATTTATAATCAATAACGAACTTAATATAAAAATCACTGCTAACATGCTACTAACTAATAATTTAGTTTTAAAAGATGTGTTTTTTTTGACTATATTATCTTCAACATTATTTAAACTACTACTAAAAATATCAACAGTTTTATTTAATGTTTCTGTGTTATTTTCAACACAATTATCAACAAAATCACTCTCTAAAATATTTTTAGAATTATTATTTTCTAAATTCTCATAACAAATTTCTAGATCTTTTTTTAGGTCTTCAGCAGTTTGATATCTTTTATGCTTATCATATGTACAAGCTTTTAAAATAACTTTTGCTATTTTTTCATTAGCTTCTGAAGGAGCCTTCATATAATCATTAGAAACTCTTGCTAAATATGCTTTTTCAAGATCAGTAATATTTATTTTTTTAGGAAATTCAGGTAAGTAAGGCAATCTCCCCTTATTAAATAATTTATATAACACAATTCCCAAACAGTATATATCTACATTTTTATTATAATCTTCACCTTTTATTATTTCAGGTGGCATATAATTCATAGTTCCAACTTTTGTTTTTGCTAATGTATCTTTTCCAAGTTCTTTAGAAACACTAAAATCTCCAAGTTTAAATATATTGTCTGTTTTAGAAATAAAAATATTTTCCTCTTTTATATCTCTATGTAATATATTTTTTTTATGACAAAGTATTAAAGCATTACTAATATCTATTCCTAATCTTAAAATATCCCTATTATCCAATAATTTATTTTTTAAATAAACTTTTAAATTATCTGCATATTCCATTCTAATAAATATATGCCAAGAATCTTTTTCCTCTTTTATCATATGATCTTCATAGCCTATAATATTGCTATGTGCCTTTAGCTCATATAAAAAATTAATTTCATTTATAATATCTTTTACTATCTCTTCAAAAAATTCTTTATCATCATAGTTTAGATTCTTTTCAATTGAATCAATATAACTTTCATACTGTTCTTTAGTTGGAATTTTGATCACTTTAACCGCTGAGTAGTGTTTTTTACCATATAAATCTCTAGATATTTTGTAAACTTTACCTATACTACCTTCTCCAATTAGTTTTTCAACTTTCCATTCTCCCCACAAAGGTTCATACTTATATACAATATCATTATTCATAGATAACCTCACATTAAGTTTAATATTCACTAAAATATAATTCTATATGATTTATTTTTTTGAAAAAATCTCATGTTTTGAACGTCTTTTTAAGTG
>JBDMZA010000160.1:0-2664 GCA_039770155.1 Clostridiales bacterium | reverse complement strand
TTTCTTGCTAATTTTAAAAAAATCATATATTTTTTAACTAATTTTAGTCTATGCAGTTTTTGGGTAATAAATATTATGTCAATTAGCTAATTGTTTTACCCAGTAAAAATCAAATTAAATTATCCTATTAAATATAATAAAATCAAATTATTATACCCAAAAAAGAATAATTTGAAAGAAAAAAATCAAATTATTATTATTACAAAAAAATAGCTGAAAAATTTTTCAGCCAGTTTTAATAATTTAGTTTTTGATTGACAGATTTATTGAATAGTACAAAAATAATTATATAGTAAAGTTATCAATGTTCTAAAAAGTATGAATAATCCTGATTTATCAATATAAAGAATCTAACTCTGTTTCTTTAATAGCACTTCTTAAACATGAAGCAAAATATTTTTTTGTATTATATATTTTTCTACACTTTTTGGCTTCAGTATATTTAAAAATAGCACGATAGATATGTTCAATCTGGATATTAGTAAGTGGTTCCCAGCCAGAATAGTATAGCATAGATATTATATCTTTAATAAAATATTGTAGTTTAATATCATAACATTCAATATTTGTTTGATTGTATATATCTTCAATACTTAAATTCATATAAGACAACTCCTCAATTCAAAATTTCAAACCTAATTTTCATGGCATTAATAGCCAATTTATAATTGTTTTTATTTAAAGAAAATAATAAATGTAATGGATTTGTATTTTCATCATAATATCCATTAAATAAGTTAAACCCAAGTCTAATTAATGATTTTGATGAAGTGCAAAAATCAACATTAATATTTTTTAAACAAGAAATATTTGGAGTATTATTTTTTAAATTATAAATATAATATTTCTTTTTAAATAGATCACTATTACCAGCAATGATGTAAATAAGAGGGATTCTTTCATTATCATATGATTTTATAGTTGTTTCATTAAATAATTTTATAAAATTGTATTTATGAGTTTCATTTAAAAAAAGCATATTTTTATCCCGCCTATTAAATTAATGAAATTTCATTCTGTGCAGCCATTACAATATCAGTGTTAATAGATCTTAACTTATCTTTGAATGCTATTATTAAACATTTTTCAACAAGTAAATTAAGTTTTCTTATTGAGCCTGAAATACATGACTTTATTGCAGTTAATGAATTTTTATCAAATATAGGTTCAACACATCCTGCAAGCTTTAGTCTAGAAATTATATATTGATCAACTTCGTCATCTGAAATACCTGTAAAAGTATAACTTATTACTATTCTCTGGTATAATGCTTCATGTAAACTTTTAGAAAGAATATTATTTAATACTGGTTGTCCATTTAAAATAAAAATAGAACAATTTTTTGAATCCATATTAAAATTTAATAAAATTTTAATATCATTTAGAACATCTGTTTTTAAATATTGTGCCTCATCAATAATAATAACCGGGAAAACCTTCTTTTTTGTAACAAGATTATATATTCTATTTTGTATAGAATCAAATAAATCAACTTTTTTATTTTTAACTTCTAAATTAAGATGAGAAGCCAAAGATTTGTAAAATTCTAAAACAGTAACAGTTGATAAGGCAATATACACCACTTTAAACAAATTTGGATTCAGTGAGTTTACAAAATGTCTTAAAGAAAATGTTTTGCCAACTCCAGATGTTCCAGTAAATAAACCAATTCCTTTGGTATTCTTTAAATGATTTAGCCTTGAAAGAGATTGTTTAAAATCAAAGGTTTCAAAGAAGTTTTTATCATTTGTATTTAGAGTAAAAGGATTGTATTCTAATCCCCAGAATGAATTAACCATTATCAAGACCTCCTTCATTTATATCAGATATATCAGAATAATCAATAGATTTTCTTTTTATTTTAGAATTTTCAATTTTATTTAGCTGACAGGCAATATCTTTTAATTGATTATCTTTTCCATAAATATACACCTGTGAAAGATCACTTGGATCAAAACGTATATTAATCCCTTGGCCAATATATTTCTGTGGTACTTCAAATAAGTTGGTTTTTATATTAATTGTAGCATCTTTTTTTACTTTTCTAGTTACTCTATGTAGAAAATATTCATCTATTTTATCTTTTGGAATAAATTTAAATCTTTCATAATCATTCATAAATCTATCTTTTGGAGACATATTCAAAGATGAATGAATTTTATGAGTATATTTCTCAGATAAATACAAATTAAATTCAGTGTTTATGGAGTCTAATGAATTAAATTTACTCCAATCAACACTGTAAATCCATGAATCTTTAACTGTTTTAAAAAATCTTTCTATTTTTGCTTTTGATTCTGGTTTCCTAATTTTAGTATGTATTTTAGTTATGTCTAACGAAGCACATATTATTTCTAATTGTCCATTTTTATATGGACCACCATTATCTAAAAAAAACATTCTTGGTATACCATATTTACAAACAGCCTTTTTCAAAGCAATTTGAACATTAATGGCATTGTCATTTAGAAAAAATTCAGCATGTACAATATGTCTAGAGGCATCATCTATTATAGCTATTAAGTACATACGTGATTTTTTACCATTTACTTTTATAGAAGGGAAATAGCTGGTATCTGCTTGCCACATAGTATTAGCATGTTTCATTTCAAATGCTTTTATTTCTTCAACTTTATCTTGGGGTTTTTTAAAATTATTATCTTT
>JBDMZA010000159.1:0-9238 GCA_039770155.1 Clostridiales bacterium | reverse complement strand
ATACATATGTGGAAGATTATATAGAACAATATAGGGATTATTCAACTGGACTTGCCTTAGCAGTTATAAAAGATGATGAAACTGTATATAAAAAGTATTACGGCAAGTCAGACATAGCAAATAATATTGATGTTAGTGATGAATCAGTTTTTGAATGGGGTTCAGTTTCAAAGCTATTTGTCTGGACAAGTGTTATGCAATTATATGAAAAGAAAAAAATAGATTTAAATAGTGATATAAGAACCTATTTACCAAAAAAATTTTTAACCAAGTTAAACTATAATAAAAAAATAACAATGCTAAATTTAATGAATCATAATGCAGGCTGGCAAGAAATTACTGCCGAAGGAGTAATTGAAGAAGATGGCTCCAAGGTTGAAAATTTGGCTGAGTTCTTAAAAAAGAATGAACCAGTGCAAGTTTATAAACCTGGTGAAGTTTGTAGTTATTCAAACTGGGGTACAACTCTTGCAGCACTTATTGTTGAAAGAGTTTCTGGAAAAAGCTATTCAGATTATGTTCATAAAAATATTTTAGAACCTTTAAAAATGAAACACACATCCATTTTGGATGACTATAGTGATAACAACTGGGTTAGAACCCAGATGCAGTATAATAAAGGCTATTATTTAGCATTTGATGAATCAGAAATGCCAATATTTGATGAAAATGGCAAAAATATTTTTAATGAAGTAAAACATTACCAAATTGCTTTATATCCAGCAGGGGCAGTAACAGGAACTTTAGATGATTTTATAAAATTCGCAAAAGAGTTTACTAAAGATGAAAAATCTGTATTGTTTAAAAAATGTAAAACCATGGATAAATTTTTGTCATCTTCATTAAATTACGAAAACTCTGATATAAATAGAATTTCACATGGATTATGGACAATAGAATGCAAAAACCAATTATTAGGTCACTATGGGAATACTACAACAAATTCATCAGGTTTAATGTTTGATACAAAAACAGATACTGCTTATGTAGTTATGACAAATCAAGCCAGTGAAAAAGTATACAATTATATTATGTTGGATATGATTTTTGGAACTGTAAATCAAAGAGAATTAATCAATGAACAAAATTTTATTGACACAAATATAGTTGCTGGAAATTATTTGGATAGTAGAATACAATATAACAATTACGATTCAGAAGAGTTTGCTAATGATTATTCAATTAATGTTTCATCCTTTACTGATGATAGAGTATTATGTATTAATGATATTTTTAGTCAATATGAACCTGGATTTTTTGTTTCAGATCTATTAAACTGGTCATTTTTCTATACAGAGGATACAAGTGGATATGGTAAAATAAATTTTTATACAGAAGATTTATTGAATTATAATTATATACAAGATATTATGACAAATGTAGAATTTACAGATTTTAGTGATATAAATGAAAATATATTTGATGAAAAAATAATTAATAAATTTATACTAAAAGATTTAAAAAAACACAAGGATAAGTGTAAATATAGAAACATAGTAAATTAATTTTATTAAAAGAGAATGGTTAAATCAATTTTAAACCATTCTTTTTTCATGCCTACAATGTATATTACCATATGGTATAGAAGCAGAATTTGATTGTTCGGAAATTAATAAGATGAATATTTAAATATTGATATGGAAAATAATATATCATAAATTGTGCACAAGAAGTCAAAATTTAAAGTTAATAAAATAATAATAATGAATAATAATTATTGTAAATTTAATTTTCATACAAAATATCCCTAAAATTTTCTCAACTTATAAAAATAGTTTATTCTAAATTAAAT
The DNA here is from genome assembly GCA_039770155.1 of Clostridiales bacterium. Taxonomy (GTDB): domain Bacteria; phylum Bacillota; class Clostridia; order Acetivibrionales; family JBDMZA01; genus JBDMZA01. The sequence continues at coordinate 7,446 of JBDMZA010000159.1, read as the reverse complement.
AATGAATGCAAGAATCTATTAAAAAATTCTCATTAAATTAATTAATATAGGACATAGCATTAGATAGCATTTAATGTTAGGATAAAAAATTATAAAAATGATACTATCTTATTCATAGGAGATGTAAACAATGGAATGGTTTTTAAAAATGAATGAAGTGATGGATTACATAGAAAATAATCTAGAAAAAGAGATAGAATTATCTAAAGCAGCTAAAATAGTTTGTTTGTCAGGTTATCATTTTCAGCGTATGTTTCACATAACAACAGGATTTTCCTTTGGTGAATATATTAGAAAAAGAAGGTTAACCTTAGCGGCAAATGATATTATTACATCAAAAGAAAAAGTAATTGATATAGCTTATAAATATTCTTATGAAAGTCCGGAAGCATTTTCAAGGGCATTTAAAAGTTTACATGGTGTAAGTCCATCAGGTATAAGAAGTAATGGCGGTAATCTTAAAACATTTCCACGTTTATCTTTTCAAATAATTTTAAAAGGAGAGAAAAATATGGACTATAGAATAGTTAAAAAGAAAGCATTTAAAGTTCAGGGGGAAGTTAGAAGATTCACAAATAAAAATGAGGAAAATAAAATTAAAATACCATTATTCTGGAAAGAATGTTTTGAAAACGGTTTTAGCGAAAAACTTGAAAAAATCATAGATAAGGATACGGTTACAGGTGAGAGTAAATTGGGTATTTGTATGAATTTTGAAGAAAAAACCCAAGAATTTGATTATATGATTGCTGTAGAGAAAACTAAAGATAATGGTGATAATAAACTGACTGAGAGAGAAATACCTGCTTCGACATGGGCTATATTTGAATGTGTTGGGGCGATGCCAGATGCAATACAGGAAGTATGGAAAAAAATATATAAGGAATGGTTTCCTTCAACTGGATATGAACATTCAGGTACAGCAGATTTAGAGGTTTATTTTCCAGGTAATGGAATGGATGAAAATTATAAATGCGAAATTTGGTTGCCTGTCAAAAAGAAATAGTTAGGAGTAAGCTAAAAATAAATTCATATTTTTTATTGGAGAACTCAGTGGTTTAATAGGTTTTTCATAGATATTAATGTGATGTAATTTTGAACTTTTTATAGAAAAGTATGTAATTTTTATCAAATTACATACTTTTTTTTATATCCATAAGTTATTATAAAATATAATAACTTTATAAAAATATATTATATAGCAAAATAAGTCATCTCCAGATAAAATAAATTTAGGAGTATTTTTTTATGCGTAAAATTATTCGAATTGTGCAATGAAAATATAACACCGACATTATTCAAAAAAAGTATATAATATAGATGAAATAGCTCTTAAAGAAATTAGAAAAAAGTATGAAATGATAATTAATTAGGAGCCTAAAATGTTTAAATTATTTATAAAGACTAAATGGATATTTAATATTGAGCCTCGTGGAAAAGTATATTTTGTTGTTAAATTAATTTTGCTAGTATTTACCAATTTATTTATGATTATATATCCTATTTTGTTAGGGTACATGATTGATAGCATTTTTTACCGAAATAGTTGGAAACAGTTTATAAATTGTATTTTTATTTATACAATAATATTTATTACACATCAGTTTTTTAATATTTTAACTGAAAAGTTAAATTTAATAATTAAATTTAACTTTTCAAATGGATTAAAAAAATTCTTTTTTAATAGGGTTATTAATGCAAAAGCAATACATTTATCAAAGATTAGTTCTGGTGATTTAATCAATGTAATAAATAATGACTCAGAAAATGTACATAAATTTTATGATGAAATTATTTTATCCACAATAATTTCATACATCTATATTTTAGCTTTGTTTATAATTATTATAATATTTAGTTGGGAAATTGCCTTTTCAGTTTTATTTTTTCTATATTGACTGTATGTCTTGCCGATATTTCAAAAAAAAAATTTAAAATTATAAAAAAAATATACAGAAATCAATATGACAAATATATTGGATGGATTCTAGAAGCAATGAATGGGATGCAAGATATTAGAATAAATAAAGCTGAGGAAATTACAAATAATATATTTAAGGACCATGTTTTGAAGCTACTTAAAAATAAACAGAAAGCAAGATTTCTTGAAATTAAAGCAGAAAGATTAAATGGTTTTTTTACAGTATTGTTTACATTATCTTTTTGGATTTTATCTGCGATATTTGTAATCAATAACAAAATCACAGTTGGTACTTTTTTCATAATTGAGAAATATTTTAATATTCTTATTAATAATATTGATAATATAAAACAAGCAAAAATAAATTATCATAATTTTCAGCCAAGCTTTGAAAGACTATTAGAGTTATGTAATTATAATTGTGAAAATTCAGAATATGAAAGTAGTAATAATAGATTTTTAATAAGAGACTGCCCATTATTATTTGAAAATGTAGTATTTCATTATACTGAAAGGCCTATTATTAACCACTTGAACATTAAAATCGAAAAAGGTGAGTTTTTATCAATAGTAGGAGCAAATGGTGCAGGAAAGTCTACTTTATTTGGATTAATTATAAAATTTTTCGATGTTAAACATGGGTGTATTAAATTAAAAGATTATAATATTAATGATATTCCAACAAAAGAATTAAGAAGTCAGATTGGTTATGTTCAGCAAAATACAATTATATTTGAAGGTACACTAGAAGATAATTTAAAATTATATAATAATAAAGTAACTAAAATAGAAATGTGGGAAGTGTTGAAACAGTGCGGTTTATATGAAACTATTATAAAATGGGATGATGGATTAAAAACTGATCTTATGAATGGAGATAAACTTTCAGGAGGTCAGAAACAGCGTATTTCTTTTGCTAGATTACTAATCAAAAATCCCGAAATTATTTTAATGGATGAACCAACATCGGCTCTGGATAATGATATGGAATGGTTAATTATTAAAGATATAAAACGTATATTTGAGAGGAAAACGTTAATAATTATTTCTCATAGACCTATTCCTGTTTATGCTGCTGACAAAATAGCAGTTTTACATGATGGTAAATTTATAGATATAGGAACTAATATTGAATTAATGGAGAGATGTCGTATTTATAGACAAATGTTTTCCAATAATTTTAATCAAAGCGGAGATAAAGAATATGTATTCTAATAAAGCAAGATTTTATATCTTTAAAAAAATATGGCCTAATATTAAGAATTTTTACATTGAATGGATATTGTTATTTATCTTTAAAACTATCCAAATTGTACCTATTTTATTATATCCATTAGTATTCAAATTATTTATTGACCAAGTTATTGAAGAACATAACCTCAAATTTATTTATAAAATTATATTATTTTATTTGGGAATATATTTTTTTGAAACATTATTAAAGATTGTACATCGATATATTGATAACTATTTGTTTAATGGTGTATCACTTAAAATAAGAACAATAATGTGGGAAAAGTATTCCTATATGCCAATAACAAAGTTTAGAAATTATAATATAAGCGATTTAAAAAATCGTATTAATATTGATGTTGATCTTATGAAATCTTTTATAATTTTACAGATATTTGATTATGTAAACTATGTTGCTATATTTATAGGTTCTGCATGGATACTGTATGTATTAGATTGGAGAATTGCATTGCTATGTTACATTTTATTTCCTATTTCATTTTTTATATCACACTGTTATCAAAAAAAAGTTGGTGTTTTATATGAAACTGGAAGAAAAATTAATGACCAAATTGAGCAGTGGCTGCAAAGATCATTCTCTAATTGGAAAGAAATTAAAGCCAATAATTTTGAAAACTGGCATAATAAAAAATTTAGTAATTACTTAAATGTACAATATAAAAATTCAAAAAGCATTGATATAATGCTTTTAAAACGTAATATATTACTAAATTTAAAAGATTCTTTACTCAATAAACTGCTTATTTACATAATAGGAGGTATATTGCATTTTAATAAAGCTATAGTTGTTAGTATCGTTATAGTAAGCGTTCAGTATTACGATAAGATGCTAAATGCATTGACAAATATTTTAAGATTGGATATGGAACTTGAGAACTTGAAGCCTTCAATTAATCGTGTTATTGAAATTTTGAGTATGAATGATTCTAAAAAAATATATGGAGATTTACATAGTATTGATTTTTCAGTAAACACTATATTCAAGATAAAACATTTGAATTATTCTTATAAGGATAATTCAAATGAAATTTTACATGATATTAGTTTTAATATAAAGAAAGGAGATAAAATAGTTTTTTTTGGTAAAAGTGGTGGAGGGAAATCAACATTAATAAAGATATTAAGCGGAGATATTCTTCCAGCAAAAAACAAAGTATGGTTTTATGGGATTGATATTGCTATACTAAATCATCAATTGTTGTATAAAAAATTGACTGTAGTTTTTCAAGAGCCTTATTTTATGAACTTAAGTATAAGGGATTATCTTCTTATGGCAAATCAGAATTCAACTCAATCTGATATAGAAATTGTATGTAGCAAGGTAAATATATTAGATTTTATATTTCAATTAAAAAAAGGATTTGATACAAAAATAGGAGAACAGGGAATTAGATTGTCTGGAGGACAAAAACAGCGGTTAGCTATAGCACGACTTCTTCTTAAAGATAGTGATATTATAATTTTAGATGAATTATTTTCAGAGATTGATGGGATTGATAAAATAAATATTTTAAAATATTTATTTGAACATTTTAAAGATAAGACAATTATTTGTGTTTCTCACGAAAAGGAAGTGGCAGAGCATTTTTCAAAAAAATTTTTATTGAAAAATGATATAGTTAATGTTGAAAATTATTCAAATAAAATAGATTTGTGTAAAAACTATTGGAGCGTCGAATGAGGTGAAAAGAGAACCTTAACATTTAGGATGAAGGTTAATTTTATGCATTTTGGTGAGATACCTGAATACATAGTCCATAATATTTATACTGAAATTTTGAGGTGTAACTATTTTTCTAATGTAATATGCTAACATTATTTCTTCTATTATGTAATGTTCATATCTTATATATTTTAATCAATAAAATTTATAAATAAAATTTGAACAAGTTACCGATATTATATATGAAGTGTGTATATAATAAAATAATAGAAGGAGTTTGGTAAAATTGAAAAGAATAATATTTTTGGTATCTAGTGTTTTTATTCTGTTATATCTTTTTGGATGTTCAACAGAAACTACTAATGAAACAGCAACTATTGAAAAAAAAGAAAATAATAACAAAAAAACTGAAAGTGCTTCTACTGAAGTAGCAACTGAACAAGAAGTTAAAGTTATTTCATGTTTTAAAGGTAGTAACTCGGTTGATGCTTCATTTGAAGTGTTGAAAGAAGCATATAAAAGAATAGGAATAAAATTAGAACGTGAATTTTTCCCAGGTCAAAGAGCCTTAGAAAAATCAAATGCTGGAGAAACTGATGGAGAAACTATGAGAATTAAAGGACTTGAAAAAGATTATCCTAATTTAGTTATTGTTGATGAACCAGTTTATGAAGTAGATTTTTTTGCAATAGTAAAAGATAAAAAATTCGAAGTTAATGGACCAGAATCATTAAGACCCTATAATTTAGGATATGTAAGAGGTATTTTATTTATAGAAAATATGATAAAAGGTATGAATTTTGAAGCTGTTCCAGATGGAAATTCTTTGGTAAAAAAAATTGATGCGGGAAGAACTGATGTTGGAATTATGTCTAGGGAGGATTCTCTAAAAGTATTAAAAGATACAGGTTTAGACTTAACAATACTTGAACCACCTATTCAAACATTATCTTTATATCATTATTTAAATAAAGATAATGCTTACTTGGTAGAAAAAGTAACTACAAAATTAAAAGAAATGAAAAGTGATGGCACATGGGAAAAAATAATAAAGAAATATGAATAAATAAATAATTAAAAATAAAATTTTTGTTTAATTTAAAACTTTGAATTATGATATTGTTTTTAAATATATAAATTATTTTGACATACTTCATTTTTTTTAGTTGTAATATAAATATAATGATTATTGTTTAATTAATAATACATCTACTTTATATTGCTAAGTAGATGTATTATATTATTAACAAGTTACTTAACTATACCAAGTAGTTTTTAGGAGGTATAATTTGAAGGAAAGTCAACTAATGAAAGGTATATTAGAAGGTTTACAAAAGAAGTTAATATAATACCTTATTTATTTGGTTCTATAGTTTCAGTTTTAGTTACCTCAACACAAATATGTTTTTAAAAAAATGTGATTTGGTATGATAAATTTAATCTAAAAATGTATAGGTTATTGAACTTGATTTTTTATAATAATTGTTTTTTTTCTTCTAAAATATTAGATATTGTTTTGGCTATAATTTCTCCTGCTGTTTTAGGAGCTGTTTTACCAGGTAATCCTAAAGCCCAGATATTTTTTATACCTAATTCGTTAGCTTTTTTAAAATCAACACCACCTGGTTTGGAGGCTAAATCAACTATTAAACAATCTTTTTTTAGTAATTTTAATTTATATTCATTTAGAATTATATGTGGAACTGTATTAAAAATAACACCATATTTATATAGATGGTTATCCAGATTTAAAATTGGAATTGCTTTGCAACCGGATATTTCAATCCAGTTCATGTCTGAATAATTTCTTGCTGCTACATTAACTTTAGCACCAAGACCCAGTAGAGATTTTACTAACACTTTAGAAATTCTTCCATATCCAATAATTAGAATATCCTGTTTGTAAATAGTAGTTTGTAATTTTTCCATTGCTATTTGAATTGCTCCTTCGGATGTTGGAATTGCATTTGAGATTAGTAATTCTTCTCTTTCAAAATAATCAAAATAAGATATGTTTTTTTGTTTTAAAGTTTGATTAAATTTGGTATTTATAATTCCTCCAAAAATAATACCTTTATTTTTTAAGGTAATTATTATTCTATCCAAATTAAATTGATTTCTACTACATGGCATATTAATATGAATATTATCTCTAGATATAGGTAAAGGCAAAATTATGTAATCAAAAAAATCATCATATTTTTTAAGATTGTCAATTACATTTAGTGTAGAAAAATTTATTTTTTCTTTGTCAAAACCAAAAATATATACATTATAATTTAGGGTAAAATAATTTGCTGTGTGTAGTTGTCTTAAGTCACCACCTATTATCAAGATAATTTTATTAGATTTATTACTATCCATTTATTTAGTTCCTCTCAAATAAAAAAACATGCTAAATTGTTAATTGCATAATAAATTTTTCATGTATAATAATACCATAAATTATTTTTTTAGGCTCTCCTTAGCCGAATTTTAAAATGAAAATAAAGAATACTTATTAGAAAGTATTCTTTAAGGAGAGCCTAAAAAATAATACCAAATTCTTTTCGTCTGAAGTTCGCTTAAATCATGCGAATTCATACTCGAGAATTAGAGTTTATTTTTT
>JBDMZA010000158.1:0-4523 GCA_039770155.1 Clostridiales bacterium | reverse complement strand
GGTTCATTTTTCAATAAAACACCAATATATTTTTCAATATTAAAAATAATTCCAAATTGATTTTTATTTATAAATAAATCAATTTCATTTTTTATTTTATTTTTTACTAAATTTCTATTCTTAATATTTCTATTATTATATTCTTCAATTTCAAATAATGCAATTTGATATGATTTCCACGGAAAATCTAGATTCAGTATTTTTGAATATTGATCTATTGAGTCTTTTGAAACAACTCCCAAAATATAATTTTCAAAATATTTTTCTTTTGTCATTGTAATTATATTCTTCATTAGTCTTGATGTACTTAATATTTTATCTTTCAAATTAATTAATTTTTCAATAAGTTCTGTTTCGTCAATGGGTTTTAGCAAATACGAATATATTCCTAACTCAATAGTTTTTCGAGCAAATTTAAAGTCTGAATAAGTTGTTAAAAATATAATATTATAATCATCAGAAATTTTCTGAAGCCTTTTAGTCATTGTCAAACCATCCATATAAGGCATTTTTATATTAGCAATAATAATATCTGGTTTTATACTATCTATTTTTTTTAAACCTTCGTATACATCTGAAGCTTCACCTACAATTTTAAAATTATACTTTTCCCATTCAATTATTGATTTTAATCCTTCACGAATAAATTCTTCATCATCAATTAATAGAACTTTTAGCATTTTTCTGACACCCCATCACTAAAGCAAAGTTGCCTGCAACCCCTTAACATAAAATATCATTCGCTCAATATCCATTTTATATTATTTTTAATTTAATATAAATAAATATTTCAATGTTATTTCAAAAAGATGATAATTTTTGAAATATTTATCGATTTTCTTAAAAAAAGTTGCCTTAATGAAACTCTAAACAAGAATAAAAAATACACATATTTCTATTTGAATCATGTGTATTTTTAGACAAATTATGAATATTCAAAAAATAAATCCCTATAAATCCTAATACTTTAAAATTATTTCCTTACTAATATCAATAGGAATTACTTTTATACCATTTTTATTTTCTTCAATCTTTCCATTTATAACTTTATTAACTTTTTTAACATTCCAAAGTAAAAAACTAATATTCTCCCTATCTATTTTAATACTTAATTCGTCTGTTTTTTTGTTGATAATCAGTTTTAATTCTTTTTTATAATTTTCATCAAAAAACTGTTTTTCTATTTTTATTTCTTTATCTAATTCAAAAATATTAAACTCTAAGTTATCAAAATAATCATAATCTGGCTCACTATCATTTTTTCCAATTGGAATAATACTATTTTCTTTAACTAATAAAGGTAAACTAAAATAATCATGTTTTTCTTTGTACCAGTGACCACCTTCAATTTTTTCTCCTGTTAATAATTTTGTCCATCTTCCTTCTGGAACATAATATTTAACTATTTTTTCTTCACTTAAAATAGGAGCAATCAGTAAAGAATCTCCAAGCATATATTGTCTATCTAAATAGTCACAAGAAGGATCATCTTGAAATTCTAAGATCATTGGTCTCATTACAGGAGTACCAAATTTACTAGCTTCTATTGCTTTGTTGAATACATAAGGCATTAATTTACATTTTAATTTTGTGAAAAATCTTAAAACATCAACAGCTTCTTCATCAAATAACCATGGAACTCTATATGACATATTTCCATGTAATCTACTATGAGATGATAATAGCCCAAAAGCTGACCATCTTTTATATAAATCTGGTGTTGCTGTATTTTCAAAACCTGCTATATCATGACTCCAAAATCCAAATCCTGATACACCAAGAGATAATCCACCTCTTATACTTTCTGCCATTGATTCAAAAGTTGCAGTACAATCTCCACCCCAATGAACGGGAAATTTTTGACTACCTACACTACCAGATCTTGCAAATACCAAAACTTCATTTTTACCATATTTTTCTTCCAATACCTCAAAAACAGCTTCATTGTAAATATATGAATAATAGTTATGCATATTTATAGTATCAGAATTATCGTAATAAACAATGTCTTCTGTTGGTATTCTCTCTCCAAAATCTGTTTTAAATGAATCTACTCCCATATCAGCAAGCACTCTTAATTTATCTTGATACCACTTTTTAGCTTTTGGATTGGTAAAATCTACTATTCCCATACCCGGCTGCCAATCATCACATTGCCAGGTATCGCCATTTACCTTTTTAATAAGAAATCCATTTTCAACAGCTTCATCAAAAATCTCTGATTGTTGTGCTATATATGGGTTAATCCAAACACAAATTTTGAGATCCTTATCCTTAAGTTCTTTTAACATTTCTTTAGGATCTGGAAATACTCTTGAATCCCACAAAAAATTAGTCCAATGATACTCTTTCATCCAAAAACAATCAAAATGAAAAACTTTTAAAGGAATATCTCTGTCTTTCATACCATTTATAAAGTTATTAACAGTTTTTTTGTCATACTTCGTAATAAAAGATGTTGTAAGCCACAATCCAAAAGACCAAGCAGGTGGAAGTGCTGGTTTTCCAGTTAAATTTGTATATTTATTTAAAACATCCTTTAATTTGGGTCCATTTATTATATAGTATTCCATAGATTCTCCTGGAACACTAAACTGAACTCTGGAAACATTTTCTGATGCTACTTCATAAGAAACTTTTCCAGAGTGATTTACAAATACACCATATCCTTTATTTGTTATATAAAAAGGTATATTTTTATATGCCATTTCAGAACACGTTCCACCATCTGCATTCCAAATATCAACAACTTGTCCGTTCTTAGCAAATTGAGTAAATCTTTCACCCAATCCATAAACAAGTTCTCCAATATCTAGATCCAGTTGTTCCCTTATATATGAGTTTCCTTTTTCATCAGTAATATAAGCAGTACTTCTCCAATTATTTCCTGTTATCTTTTCTTCTTTGTTAAACAAAGAAATATTCCAATTATCTTTCGTCTTAATTTTTGCCTTTAAATTACCAGTTTTATATTCATAGTAATCTTCAGTTTTATTTATTTCAACATCAATATTTTTATTATTTATTTCAAACTTAGGATTTTTATCAATCATACCTTTAAAATGTTCTATTTTTATACACAAAATGTCATCATCAGGTGAAGATATTTGGACTGTAAGCATTGGACCCCAAAGAGTTTGTCCCCTATTTTGTACTTTATAATAAGTTGAATAAAGAGTTAATTTATTATTTTCCTCCTTTACATCATATACTTCTACAGCACTATAAACATTATATTCATTTTTATTTTTCCAAAATCCATCAGTAAATTTCATTTAACCACCTCTTTTTATTTTATATAAGTCTTCTATTAGGCATAATCAAAAAATAAGTTCAATTTTTCAAGTATGAATTCGCACAATTTAAGCGAACTTCAGACGAAAATAATTTGGTATTATTTTTTAGGTCTTCCTATATATATATTTAATCATCATTTAAAATTTAAATCAATAAATTAGGCAGAATCAAAAAATAAACTAGTCAACTTTTTTTGAAAATTCGTTAAACCATCGATATTTTCAGAAATAAATTGTCATATGAAAATTTTGATTATGTCTTATTCAATAATTCACCAACTTCTTTTCACCAGAAGTTTTCTTGAAACATACGAATTCATTTTCGAGAATAAAACATGGGTATTTTTAGAAAAAAGTTATCCTATGAAATTCTTGATTATGTCTAATCAAAATAATTGCCATATTGACCTATACATATTCTCTACATTTATTATATAATGATATAGATAATTTACTTTAAATTCATAATAAATGCTTTAAACAGGAGGCCATAGGAGTGGATATTTTAGTTCTAATAGTAAAAGTCGTATTTATTTTAATAATCTATACTTTTATATTCTGGATTATTAAGTTAATTTACTTAGATATTAAATTTATAAGCAAAAAATCTCAGAAAAAGTCAGATATGCCATATCTAAAATTATTAAATCTAATAGATAATATAAATTTTAAGCTAAGTGAAAGTTATGTCATAGGAAACAGAACTTTTATTGGTAGGAACAGGGGAAATGACATAGTTTTAGATGCCCCTTTCTTTTCAGGTAAACATGCATGTATATTTAAACAAAACAATAATTATTTTATAGAAGATTTAGGAAGTAAGAATGGGACATTTGTAAACGGTCAGGCAATCAGAAATGATCCAATACCAATTAAAAACGGTGATATTGTACAACTTGGCCAAATAATTTCCTTTATTTTTATAAATGAAATATAGGGGGTATTAATTTGACTAGATATCATGGTTTCAGAAAAATTTTAAGTTTATATATGCTATTTAATATTTTTGCATTTGTTACATTATATTTATACAAAAATGAATACGATAAAAGTGCATTAATATATGGTGGAATATTAGCAGGAATACTTTGTATAACATCAATTCTCATAATTATAAATCAATTAGGTGATGAATATTTATTTATAATTGTATCTATGCAAATAAGTATTGGTTCTGTTATCCTTTTTAGGATAAGTACCGATAAAATTGCAAAGCAAATTATTTGG
>JBDMZA010000157.1:0-16615 GCA_039770155.1 Clostridiales bacterium | reverse complement strand
GAATCAAAAAATAAACTAGTCAACTTTTTTAAAAAATCCATTAAAGTATCGGCATTTTAAGAAAAAAGTTGTCTTATGAAGTTTTTGATTACACCTTATTAGGAGAACCTAAAAAATAATATACTATTTTTTTACCATTTAATAATTTAATTCATTTTCTGCATATAGCCAATAATTAATGGTTGTTTAAATTTTTCGCTAACTTTTATTAAATTATAAACATACCTTATATCATTTGCCTCAATGTCTTTAAAAATGTAACCATCTACTCCCAATTCTTCTGATATATAAAACTCTTCAGGCATAAGTTCTGAAACCAATAATATTATTTTAGTTTCTGGCTTATAATCTTTCATTTTTTTCAATAAACTAATACCATGTAGATTACCACCAATATTTAAATCGATAATTGCCACATCAGGATTCATATTTCCTAATAAATTTAATTCTATTGACTTAGTATCAGCTTCCATAAAAGTATTTTTATCCCTATCATCTAAAATTGAGATAATGTTCTCTCTTTCTTTAGCATCATCATCAACAACTAATATTTTCATTCTTACCTCCTTACAAAACAACAATTACATAATTTTTCACAATTAGTTTTTATTTCATTATTAAGGCATAATCAAAAATTTCATAAGACAACTTTTTTCTTAAAATGCCGATGTTTAACGAATTTTTTAAAAAAGTTGACTAGTTTATTTTTTGATTCTGTCTAATATTTCAATTAGGCTAATTATACATTAATTTTATAAAATTTACCTTTACTCATTTGTATAGTTTTTTTCCAAAAAGAATCATACCCTTTCTTACCTCTTAAGATTATACTTATACTCAAAAAGTATAACTATCTTTTAACACAAAGGTATAGCAAAAAAAAATAACTCTTCATTATTTTAAAATGTAGACTTATTTTTTAAATTCACCTAATTCGCTTCAATCCTATAGTAGATTCATTTTTCTATACATCTTTTTTTATATATTTTTCATACATATCCGGTCTTTTAATTTTAGTTCTTTCTTTTGATTTATCTTCTCTCCAATTTTTTATATTTGAGTGATGACCTGATAACAATATTTCAGGAACATCTTTACCTAATACAATTTTTGGTCTTGTATATTGAGGATATTCTAATAATCCATTATAAAATGATTCTTCAATATTTGATTCTACATTAGATAAAACACCTTTAACCAATCTACTTATACAATCAATAAAAACCATTGCAGGTATTTCACCACCAGTTAAAATATAATCACCAATTGAGATTTCTTCATCTACTATTTCCTCTAATACCCTTTCATCAATACCTTCATAATGACCACATAATAAAATTAAATGTTTTTCTTTTGAAAATTCTGTTGCCATTTTTTGATTAAGAGTTTTTCCTTGTGGAGTCAAATAAATAACTTTTGGTCTATAATCAATATTATCAATAATACTTTTATGAGCAAAATATATTGGTTCTGCATTCATAACCATACCATTTCCGCCTCCATATGGATAGTCATCAACTTTTTTATGCTTATTTTTAGAAAAATCTCTAATATCTATTGAATTTATTGTGACATGACCATTTTCTTGAGCTATTCCCATAATACTTTCGTTCATAATCTTGAACATATCTGGAAAAATAGTTAAAACATCAAAAATCATTTTCAAAGTCCTTCCATTAAAGTAATTTCTATTTTTTTATTTTTAACATCTATATTATTAACAACTTTTTTCAAAGCAGGAACAAGTCTTTCATTTCCATTTTCATCTTTAACTAAATAAACATCATTACTTCCTGTAGAAATCACTTCAATAATTTTTCCTAAAAAACCTTCTGTAGTGTCAAAAACACTACAAGATAACAAATCAGATATAAAATAACTATCTTCTGGAAGCTCTATAGCATTTTCTTTATTAATCATTATATATGAATTTTTATAATTTTCTGTTTCACTTATATCATCAATACCCTTTAATTTTAATAAAACCAAATTATTTTGAAATTTTACATTTTCAACCTCATATTTATTTATATTATCTTTTTTTATATAAACAAAATTCAACTTTTTATATCTTAAAATATCATCAGTAAGTGGTAAAACTTTCAAATACCCTTTCAATCCATGATTATTGGTAATAATTCCAATATTTATATATTCTCCCAATTCAATTCACTACTCCATTCTTACTAGGCAGAATCAAAAAAATTTTCTTATAAAATTTTTGATTATGCCTTATAGAAAAAGGGACAAAAATATGTTCTTGTCCTCTTTTAAAAATTTATCTATTGAATTATTTCAACAACAATTCTCTTGTTTTCTTTGACGGCTGCTGCTTTAATTACAGTTCTTATTGCTTTTGCTATTCTTCCCTGTTTTCCAATTACTTTTCCCATATCTTCCTTAGATACCTTCAGTTCAAGTATAATAGATTTTTCACCTTCAACCTCATTTACCCAAACTTCTTCTGGATTATCAACAAGTGCTTTTGCTATAAGTTCTAGCAAGTCTCTCATATAATTACCCCCTGTATATTAACACTTTCGTTAATTAATAAATATTAACTTATAACTCCTTGTTTTTTTAACAAAGATTTAACTTTATCTGTAGGCTGTGCACCATTTTTGATCCATTTTTGAGCTTTTTCTCCATCAATTTTAAATTCTGTTGGATTTACTGTTGGATTATAAGTTCCTATTTCTTCAATAAATCTTCCATCACGTGGAGATCTTGAGTCTGCAACCACTACTCTATAGAAAGGACTTTTTTTCTTACCCATTCTTTTTAGTCTCAACTTTACCATATAATTCACCTCCAATTTAATTATTTTTTAAACTACATAAGGCAGAATCAAAAAATAAACTAGTCAACTTTTTTTGAAAATTCGTTAAACCATCGATATTTTCAAAAAAAAAAATTGTCTTATGAAATTTTTGATTATGCCTAACTATTTTAAGAAATATTATATATCCCCTAACTTTCTCTATTGCAAAATTCTAAAAAGGTAATTTAAATCCACCAAGACCTTTTTTTCCCGATTTGCCCATATCAGTAACTGCTTTCATTAATTTCTTAGCTTCCCCAAAGTCTTTCAATAATCTGTTAACATCTTGAACACTTGTACCGCTACCTTTTGAAATTCTTTTCCTTCTACTCGCATTAATGATTGAAGGATCCAATCTTTCTTTCATTGTCATTGATTTAATTATGGCTTCCATTCTCACCATTTTTCCTTCATCCATATCAGCATTCTTTAACATTTTTGAATTCATTCCAGGAAGCATTCCCATTATTTGACTCAAAGAACCCATTTTCTTAATATCTTGCATCTGTTGTAAAAAATCTTCTAATGTAAATTGTTGAGTTCTCATCTTTTTTTCAAGCTCTATAGCCTTTTTATCATCAAAAGCATCTTGAGCTTTTTCAATAAGACTTAAAACATCACCCATACCTAAAATTCTCGAAGCCATTCTGTCTGGGAAAAATTGTTCTATATCACTTAATTTTTCACCCATACAGGTAAATTTGATTGGCTTTCCTGTAACTGATTTGACAGAAAGTGCCGCTCCACCTCTGGTATCTCCATCTAATTTTGTAAGAATAACTCCATCAATACCAAGTTTATCATTAAATCTCTCTGAAACATTAACTGCATCCTGCCCTGTCATAGAATCAACCAAAAGTAAGATTTCATATGGTTTTACTTCTTTTTTAATATTTTTTAATTCATCCATTAGTGCTTCATCTATATGTAATCTTCCAGCAGTATCAATAATAACTAAATCATGTTGCATACTTTTAGCATGTTCAATTCCAGCCTTTGCTATATCAACAGGATTTTCTTTATCTCCCATAGAAAAAACAGGTATATCAAGTTGATTTCCAACTACTTGTAATTGTTTTATAGCAGCAGGTCTATAAATATCACATGCAACTAATAAAGGTTTTTTACCTTGTTTTCTTAGTAAATTTGCAATTTTACCTGATGTAGTTGTTTTACCAGTTCCCTGAAGACCAACCATCATAAAAACAGTAGGTGGTTTTGGCGAAAATGTAACTTTTGACTGTGTAGAACCTAAAAGTTCAATAAGTCCATCATGTACAATTTTTATTACCTGTTGTCCAGGTGTTAAGCTTTCTAGAACTTCATTTCCAACAGCCTTTTCAGAAACTGATTTAATAAATTCTTTTACTACCTTAAAGTTAACATCCGCCTCTAATAAAGCCAGTTTAATCTCTCTCATTATCTCTTTTATATCTTTTTCAGTTACTCTTGACTTACCTCGTAACTTCTTTATTGTATCCTGCAATTTAGATGATAAACCTTCAAAAACCATAATTTTTCCCGCATTCGAATACAAGTAAATTTTAAATTATCCGAATTGCAGTCTCTCCCTTCAAATATATTGCATTCTTAGGAAACCATAAAAAATAATTTCCCTAATCATTTTCAATTATATCATTAACACCTTTTTTTATAAGTTCTAAATTTTTCTTGTCTTTATCATTTAATTTCCTTAAATCAAATCTATCAATATACTTTAAAACATTCAATGCTGTATTTTTATTTTTATCAAATTTTTCTACTAATTCTAGTTTTTCTTCAAATTGAGTCAGTAAATTTTTACCTCTTTTTAAATTATCATAAACTCCCTGTCTGCTTATACTAAGCTTATCTGCAATTTCAGTTAAGGAATAATCATTGTTATAATATAAATCCAAGACTTCAAATTGCCTATCTGTAAGCATTTGTCCATAAAAATCTATTAACATACTTAATCTATATATATCATCCATAATAATCACCAATGTAAAGGTAAAATACTTTACACCTATTTTAGTTTAATATAATCAATATGTCAAGATACAATTTCTTAGGTTATAATACTTCCTTCTCAAGAATATGGAGTCAGTTTTCAAATATCACCTAATTAAAACAACTTCCACCAATAAATTCTCGAAGTATTGAGTTTATAGGAACTTCAGTTTCATCAATAACAACAAAATAGCCTAAAAATTCTATTAATCTCCTTGCTTCTGAATAAACTCTACTTGATCTCTCTATATCTAATAATAAATGTTCTGCTTTCTTTTTAAGAACTCCCTGCTCATAAATTAAAAAGGAATTAAACATAATATCTGCTTCTTCTTGATACGGAAAAATATTCTTTTCTTCTCCTCTTCTAACAGAAGACCACATTGCTATTGTTTTCTCAGCTAAACATCCTCTAAAACTAAAATCTCTTACAATTCTTCTTAATATTCTTGTATCAGTCGTAGGTATTCTATTATGATCATCAATATTCATAGAAGTCAAAGCACTTACATAAATTTTATATTTGTGCTTTTTAGCTATAGTTTCCGTCAATCTTTCATTTAATCCATGTATACCTTCAATTACTAAAATTCCATTACTACTAATTTTTAGTTTTTTTGTTTTTGTATCTCTACAACCTTTTTGAAAATTAAACTTAGGTATTTCAACAGTTTCACCTTTAATTAACATTTGCAAATGGTTGTTAAATAATTTTATATCAACAGCATCTATCGATTCGAAATCATATTCTCCCTTTTCGTCTATAGGTGTTTTATCTCTATCAACAAAATAATCGTCTAGTGAAATAATAACTGGCTTTAAACCATTTACACTAAGTTGTATAGACAGTCTTTTAGCAAAGGTTGTTTTTCCAGAAGATGATGGACCTGCTATTAAAACTATTTTCTTTTTATCCTCATTAAAACTTATTTTATCAGCTATTTGTGCAATCCTCTTTTCATGTAATGCCTCAGCAATTCTAATCATATTATTTATATCACCATTACATGCTAAATTATTTAATGCCCCGACATTTTCTACACCCAAAATCTTATTCCAATTCTTATATTCTTTGAAAACTTTAAATAATTTTTCCTGTTTCTTATAAATTGATACTTCATTAGGATTTTGTTTATCAGGAAACATTAATACAATTCCTGTTTCACATAATTCCAAAGAGAACACCTTAATATATCCTGTATGAGGAGCCATGTATCCATAAAAATAATCTTCATAACCACCACAATTGTAAAAACTGACATAAGGTTTTTTTCTATGTTCAATTACATGATATCTATCTATTCTACCCTGTTTTAAGAATATTTCCTTTGCATCATAAGAAGACATAAGTCTTTTTATAAAAGGAATTTTCATATCCACTATTTTTAGCATTTCTTCTTCAAGCTTTTTTAAATCACTTTCCAGAAGAGGTTCCCCTATAACTTCACAATAAACACCTCTACCAATGGGATGATGTATTACCAATTTTTTTTCTTTAAATAACTCATCAAAAGCTTTTAACATTATAAAATAAGCACTTCTCTTATAAATTCTCATTCCATCAGTATAATTTAAATCAATAAATTCAATCATACAATCATCATTTAAATGATATCCTAATTCTTTTAAATCATTATCAACTTTTGCAGCTACAATAGAACTTTTGTCTTCACAATAAATATAACTAAGTTCCATTAAAGATACACTTTCATGAGTATTTATTTCTTTTCC
The DNA here is from genome assembly GCA_039770155.1 of Clostridiales bacterium. Lineage (GTDB taxonomy): Bacteria > Bacillota > Clostridia > Acetivibrionales > JBDMZA01 > JBDMZA01. The sequence continues at coordinate 10,071 of JBDMZA010000157.1, read as the reverse complement.
ATCTGAAAAAAGAATCTTTATTCTATTAATGTCTCTTTCTATCATTATATAATCTCCTTAAATTTTATATATTTATAAGGAATGGCGAAAAATTAGGATAACCTAACAAATACTATCATATTTTCCTCATCTGAGAATCACTAAAAAATCAGAATGCATTTGCAAGCAATTAAAACATACCAAGACAGAATCAAAAAATAAGTTATCCAACTTAAAAAAATTTGTTAAACCAACAATATTTTAGAAACAAGTCCTTTTATGAAATTTTTGATTCTGCAAATTAAATTTATTCTATTTAGTTTTTAGTTTAATATTTATTGAAGTTTAAATCAAGATACTAAAAAAATAATACTCTATTTTCTGATTTTTTTCCATCTTTCACTAGCTAATATACCATTATCATAATTTAATACATATGATAAATTTTCTGAGCCTATTCCAAAGTTAAAACTATTTATATTATATCCCTTTAAAAATTTTGGAATAAAGTTTTTATAATAATTCTCAAAATTATTTTTAAAATTACTATTTTGAGTCAAATATTGAGCTAGTTTAGTTTCATCCTGCCTATTTTGATAAAAATAAAAATCATAAATCCCCTCTTGCCCATTTCCAAAAAAACCATCGAATACTATCTTTTTGCTATCATAGGAATATTCAGAAAAATTCTTTAACATAGTATAATTTATAGATATATTTTTACTCCTTAATATCTCTATAACAGTTGCAATATCAATAGATATATTTAAATTTTGCCCTTCATAATATCCTTCAGTTGTAACTCCTACAATATCTCCCATCATAATTCCAATAAGTTCACCTTTTTTATTAATTAATGCACCACCTGTGGACCCTGGAGAAGATGGAGCTGTATTTTGTATATACTTTCTTTTACCATAGTCTCTAAACCCTGATATAATACCATCTGAAATGGTATTAATTAATCCAAAGGGACTTCCAATAGATACAATTTTTTGTCCTCTTCTAACAGTCCCTGAAGCTGTACAAATATTTATACCTTTTGTAGGTTTATTTATTTTTAATATTGCAATTTCTCTATTTATATCCTTATGTAATACTGTATAAGTCTCATAACCTATTCTATTATCTGAATTTTCAAATAATACCTTAAAATAAGTTCCTTCACTAACAACATAATATGTTGTCACTATTATACCATCATCACTTATTACTACTCCTGATCCTCCTGATACTATATTTCCGTCAATATCATATGATTTTATTAAAACTACTGATATAGAAAGTTTTGCAATTTCTTCAAAATCTTTTTCTTTTACATCTGAATTCTTTTTATTTAATAAGCTACTAATATCATACTTCTCCAAATCATTATTTGAAGTGATCTTAAAAGTATTTATTTTCGAATTACCATTCTTAACAGTGTTTATTTTATAATCACTCTTTGAAGTATTTATACTTAATATTGAATTATCCTGCTTTACCTTGTCTTTTCTTGTGTTTAAAGGTATTTTCACACTAATTTTTTCAGAATAATTTGGTGCTTTTGAATATTTCATCATATCATATTTTTCAGAATAATTATCTATTGAAGTTATTCTATCAAAAACATTTTCCTTTTCAGTATTTATATATATAATGTCACAACCTATTTTAAACATAAAAATCAAGAAATATGCCTCATGTTCTTTTATATCACCATAATACAAAATCTTTACATTTTGATTATCATTTACTAAGTTTTTATTTATAAATGAAGAATAATGTTTTATCCATGTTAACTGCTTTAAAATAAAGTTCTTCGCAATAGTTTTACTAAAATTCTTCTTATTTTCCTTAAATAATTTATATATATATTTTACTGAGTCATTTATATAAGAAATATATTTACTACCTACAATTTCTAATAATAAATGTTTAAATTTATATGAATCAATAAAATCTGAGTTATCCAAATCAAAATAGTTTTCTATGTTATTCCAATCAACTATTAATTTATTATAAATTATTGTTACAATAGATTTCTTAAAATTCAAAATATATTTTGCATGAATTTTACATAAATTCTCTTCAAATACATTTAGATCATTTAAATATTCTTCAATACTATTTTTATACCCAATGTATCTAAAAAAGAAAACAGGATAAACTATATTTTCATTATTTAAAATAAATCCATCTCTATCACTTATAGTAGTGATAAAGTCTTCAAAAATATTATTTGATTTTGCTAGAAATATTTTCCTTTTTTGCATTTCGCACCTCGTTAGTTATAAATTAGGCACAATCAAAAAATAAGATAAACAAGCTATTCAACTTTTTTTAAATCCGTTAAAGCATCAGCATTTTCAGAAAAAAAGTTGCCTTATGAAATTTTTGATTATGCTTTATAAACATTTCATATCAATAAATTTCTGAAATAATTCTTCTAAAACATTGTATCAGTATATTAAAAAATATAATTCTTGAATATAAATTCGCATGATTTAAGCAAACTTCTTACGAAAAAAATTCAATATTATTTTTTAGATTCTCCTAAAAGCAATATATCAACAATTAATTATACGATTGTTAGAAATTTATTGCACAAACATTATCTTTCAAATTTATATTTAAATCCTTTTTAGACATTAATATATGATTACCTGATTCCATATTCATCCCAAACATCATAATATTGCCAATTTCATCTTGTAATTCTTTCATAAATCCCTGTGTTAATTTTTCATTTTTGATTTGGTTCTTGGGTAAATTGTTAAATATCACCATATCAGGTTCTTCAGATTTAATAATTTTTTTCAGTCTATTATCGAGAATTGACCCTCCTGTTAAATATATTGAAGGTTCTCCAGGAGATTTCAATAAAAATCCACACATATTCTCCTTAAATTTTAAAAATCTTTTTGTTGCAACTTCTGGTCTTAATATCTTTAAAGATTTAATTTCATATTCTTCTGATATAGAAGTAACACATCTAAAACCTAAATGATTGAAAAAAACCTCATCTTTTGGCTGACATAAAATTGGTATCTTATTTGCAAAAATTTTAAATGATTTTTTTTCTATACTTTCTATAAAAGGATTTGTGTACAAAACAGCATCAAGATTATTCAACATTTTACTTACTTCAATTTCATTAAATGTAAGTTCTTCTATATTAGTATTAATATTTGATATGTTATTCACCAATAATAATGATCCTATCCAGTTTAAAACTGGGTCAATAAGAATTTTAGACTCTTTAAAAACCATTAGTAATGCTGCATGCCCTACGAAATAAATTTTCATGAAACCCTCCCACCATGTATATATATGGATATATAAACAAATTAGATAAATACTATTATAACATAAAATTTTCATATTAATAAATTGGGGTAATAACAAAAATATTCTTCCAAATTGACATAATAATTCTTATACATTACAATAATACAGATACTTCAATATAATAGGAACTAAAAAAATAATATCTAAAGTCAACTGGTTTATTACTAAAAAATAATACCAAATTCTTTTCGTCTGAAATTCGCTTAAACCATACGAATTCATACTCTAGAATTATAGTTTATTTTTTGGATGTCCCTAGTCATTTTTTTTGAAAATCCGTTGAATCATCAGAATCTTTGATTATGCTTAAATAAAATAGATATTCTTATTTTATTGTAAAATAACGAAAATTGAAAGAGGCCTAAAAATGAGCAATATTAAAACACTTATAGAAAGAGAAGTATTAAGAAGAAGAACTTTTGCAATAATTTCACATCCTGATGCGGGAAAAACCACATTAACAGAAAAATTATTATTATATGGTGGTGCTATAAGACAAGCCGGTTCAGTTAAATCAAGAAAAACTAATCGCTATGCAACATCAGATTGGATGGAAATAGAAAAGCAAAGAGGTATATCTGTAACATCAAGTGTTATGCAGTTTGAATATAATGGTAATTTTATTAATATTTTAGATACTCCAGGACATCAAGATTTCAGTGAAGATACCTATAGAACTCTCATTGCAGCAGACAGTGCAGTAATGATAATTGATGCTGCAAAAGGTGTTGAAGCACAAACAATTAAATTATTTCAAGTATGTAAAAAAAGAGGAATTCCGATTTTTACATTTGTAAACAAAATGGACAGAGCAAGTAAAAGTCCTTTTGATTTAATGGATGAAATTGAATCTGTTTTAAATATCTATTCTTATCCAGTTAACTGGCCAATTGGTATTGATGGAGATTTCAAAGGAATTTATAACAGACAAAAATCGCAAATAGAAATTTTTGAAGGAAAAGATCATGGCATGTCATCTGTAAATTCAGTAAAAGGGAGAATTGGAGAAAAACATTTTAAAGATTTAATTGGAGAAGACTATCATAGCACTTTAGAAGATGAAATAGAATTATTAGAACATGCAGGTGAAAAATATGATTTAGAAAAAATATCAAAAGGATTATTAACCCCTGTATTTTTTGGTAGTGCAATGAATAATTTTGGAGTTGAAACATTTCTTGAAGAGTTCATAAAATTAGCACCGACTCCATTAGATAAAAACTCAACAGCTGGCTTAGTTTCCCCTTTTAATGATAACTTCACAGGATTTGTATTTAAAATCCAGGCAAATATGAATCCAACTCACAGAGATAGAATTGCTTTTATCAGAATCTGTTCGGGAAAGTATGAAAAAGGACTACAGGTTTATAATTATTCATTGAAAAAACACATTAAATTATCTCAACCTCAGCAATTTATGGCTCAAGACAGAACCATTGTTGAACAAGCATATCCAGGAGATATAATAGGAGTATTTGATCCAGGAATCTTTAATATAGGTGATACATTAAGTGAAAAAAATAAAAACCTCAAATTTGATGATATTCCTATGTTTCCTTCAGAATATTTTGCAAGAATTACTCCTATTAATTCAACCAAAAGAAAACCTTTCATAAAGGGTATAACTCAATTATCTCAAGAAGGAACAATTCAAATATTCAAACAAATAAATAGTGGAATAGATTCACTAATCGCAGGTGTTGTAGGTGTTTTGCAATTTGAAATATTAGAGCACAGATTAAAAAATGAGTATAATGTAGAAATCAAATTAGAAAGAATTCCATTTAAAATCGCTCGTTGGATAGTTACAAATGGTGTAGAATTTGATCATTCTAATCTAAAATTAAGTAGTTCTACAATTATAGCAAAGGATAAAAATCAGAATTTAGTTTTAATCTTTGAAAATGAATGGTCTCAATCTTGGGCAACAGATAAAAATAAAAATTTAGTTTTAAAAGATACATCTTTATAACAAATCTTTAAATCCAAAAAACTCCTAAAATTTTTTAGGAGTTTTTAATGAGCCATCCGCGACTCGAACGCGGGACACCATGATTAAAAGTCATGTGCTCTGCCAACTGAGCTAATAGCCCTGAACTGCTTTATCATTATAACAGTGACTTTCTTTTAAGTCAACCTTTTTTTAAATAATAATTAATAATATTTATTATTTATTTGAAAAATGAAGCTATTTACTTTGATCAATTATATCGAAGTAAATAGCTTCAAAAAATAATTTATATAGTTTTATTACTGTAATAAAACTATATAAATATTAACCTATAGCCTCTTCTCCTTCTTCACCAGTTCTAATTCTAAAACATTTTTCAACTGGAAGTACAAAAATTTTCCCATCTCCAATTTTACCAGTTTTTGCAGCTTTCATAATAGCTTCAATTGTTGTATCAACAAATTCATCATTCACGACAATTTCAATACGTACTTTGTTTAAAAGATTTACATTAACAATGTTTCCTCTATAACTTTCAGTATAACCTTTTTGTTGTCCACATCCCTTTACATGAAACACTGTCATTTTATGAATTTCTGCCTTAAATAATTCTGCCTTTACATCTTCTAAAGCTTCTGGTCTTACAATTGAAATTACTATTTTCATATTAATACACTCTCCTTATACTTAGGACAACCAAAACAATATTAAACTATAAACATTTTAGAATCAATAATAAAAAGTTTAATACCTATATGTTTCTAAAACATAAAAATATAGTATAATTTTTTAGTTTCTCCTTATTAGTTAGATTTTTTCAATATTATCATCGTCAAATTATATCATCTATATAATTTAATATATTAAAAAACGCCATAAAAGGTCATATCACCCCTTATAAGCCCCTTTACTCATAGCAAACAATGCATCATTGCAATTGTTTATTATAATATATAAATTTAATTAATTACATCATACAAAATAATACCGAATTCTTTTCGTCTGAAGTTCGCTTAAATCGCGTGAATGCATACTCAAGAATTAGAGTTTATTTTTTGGCTATCCCTCAATATATAATTAATTTTTTATTATGCCTAAAACTTGTTATAAAAACAAATTTATTGTGAATAAATATATAGTAGATAAATTTTTTAGTATCATTTATAATTATATAACAAATTAATAAACTATGAAAGTAGGTAAAAAATGAATTACCAAAATGAATTATCAAAAATTGAAATATTTAAAGCAATTGAAAGCAAAGAATTTAGTAAAGAGTTATTAACTTCTGCTGAAACCGTTATAATTGCTATGACTCAAGATTGGTGTCCTCAATGGATATTTATGAAAAGGTGGTTATATAAACTAGTTAATGAAAACTGTAAAGTTTATGAAGTTATTTATAATAATAAAGACTATTCAAATAATTTTATGAGTTTCAAAGAAAATACTTTTGGAAATGACTTAGTTCCCTATGTAAGAATATATAAAAAAGGTATGTTTTTTAAGGATTGTAACTACAGAAGTCAATCTATGTTCAAACAAATATTGGAAAAAGAAAAAATATAATAATTATTAAATCAAATAAAGGTTGACTGTTGTCAACCTATAATTTTTTATTCATTTTTACCATTTGCTCCCATATCTATTATTACTCTGTTGATATGATTTATTTCCGCTTCCACCCCTATTTTGTTTTCTTGCTCTTCTGCAATCAGGACACCTAATTGGATCATTATTAAAACCTTTTTCCTTATAAAATGCTTGTTCACCCTCTGTAAAAGTGAAATCTACACCACAATCTTTACAATTAATAACTTTATCAGCCACTATTTAATTCCTCCTTAATTATCGGCCTCTTATAAATTTTAAACTCCAATAATTAAGGGGGTTTAATTTATAAGAATTCTTGGTTTATAATATGGGATATCCCAAAAATAAATCATCATTCTCAAACATGAAACCACAGGATTGTGTTTTTCAAAATATAAAGTATATGTTATTATTTTTTGGTTCTCCTATGTATTAATTCTAACACAATTAAAGAACCAAATCAATAAGATTAAATTTCATAACAATTTGGCTAACTAATCAATTTATGCAATTATAGTTAATTTAAATGCAAAACAAATACATATTAATATAAAATTACATTTTAATTTTAATTTCAACTAACTTTATCTATAAACTATACCATAAGTTTTACTTATTAAATTTTAAATTTTAGAAATTAACTACAGAATTTTCACAAAATCTATTAATTCTATATCTTCGTACAAAGTACTAAAAAAATATTTGTACTTTTAAAATCTTTATAAAAAAAATTTAATCGAAATTACTTTTCTAAATACTACAAACTACAAATCTTTCTAAACTGGGATGGCAGGATTCGAACCTACGAAATGCCAGAGTCAAAGTCTGGTGCCTTACCGCTTGGCTACATCCCATTGATTAAGAAGTGTGAAGTCGAACTTGTTTTTTGTTTGCAACTCCTCACCTCATAATTTCGTTTTGGGGTGAGTGATGGGATTTGAACCCACGACCTCCAGGGCCACAACCTAGCACTCTAACCAACTGAGCTACACCCACCATTTCAAACACCCTTTTACTAAAGGCATAGCGATATTGTAAACTATATAAAACCAAAAGTCAATGACTTTTCTAAAAAAAATTAAAATATAATTATATAATTCTTTTTAAAGCTCATCTTCTTCCAATTCTTTTATCCATAAATCACCTTCCACATCTGAGGGCATTCTCCAATCACCTCTGGGTGAAAGACTTACACTACCCACTTTAGGTCCATCAGGTAAACATGATCTTTTAAATTGTTGACTAAAAAATCTTTTCAAAAAAACTTTTAGCCATTTTCTAATTTCTCTTAAATCATATCTTTCTCCAAAAGCATTTTTTGCTAAAAATACAATTTTTTTAGGTTTTGAACCAAATCTCAAGAAATAGTATAAAAAGAAATCATGCAATTCATAAGGACCAATAGTTTCTTCAGTTTTTTGTCTTATCTCTCCATTTTCCATTGGAGGTAATAATTCAGGTGATATTGGTGTATTTATGACACTCAATAGAATTTCACTCGTTTTGTTATCAAAAACATTGCTTGCAACCCATTTAACTAAATATAATACAAGTGTTTTAGGAATACTTGTATTCACAGAATACATAGACATATGATCACCATTATAGGTACACCATCCTAAAGCTAATTCAGATAAATCTCCTGTTCCTATAACCATTCCATTTACTTTATTTGCAATATCCATAAGTAATTGAGTTCTTTCTCTTGCTTGTACATTTTCATATGTAACATCATGAATTTCTGTATTATGTTCTATATCTTCAAAATGAATACTACAAGCTTTTTTTATATCAATAATTTTTAATGTAGCACCTATTTCTTTTATTAAACTAACAGCATTTGTATAAGTTATATCAGTAGTGCCAAATCCAGGCATTGTAATTGCAATTATATTTTCCCTAGAAATGTTCAGAAGATCAAAAACTCTAATTGTTACAAGTAAAGCCAGTGTTGAATCTAAGCCTCCTGAAATACCTATAACAGCTTTATTAATTTTAGTATGTTCAACTCTTTTTGCAAGACCTGCTGTTTGTATATTAAATATTTCTTCACACCTTTTATTTCTCATGAAATCATCATTTGGAACAAATGGATGTGGATCTATGAATCTATTTAATTCTTTAAAATCAATCCTATTTATATCAAATTCTGTGTATCTAAACTCTTCATTCTCCAAACCAGAAAATGTAGTCATTTTATTTCTTTCATTTATTAATCTTTCGATATCTATTTCTCCTATAACTATTTGATCATCCCTATCATATCTTTTAGATTCACTTATAATAGAACCATTCTCACAAATTAATGCATGTCCACTAAAAACAATATCAGTAGTTGACTCATATACTCCTGAAGATGTATATACATAAGATGATAAACATCTTGCTGATTGTTGCTTTACTAAATTTCTTCGATACTCATATTTTCCAATTATTTCATTACTTGCAGATAAATTAAAAGTAATTAAGGCTCCATTTATCGCATGAACAGAACTTGGAGGAATTGGCATCCATAAATCTTCACATATTTCTACACTAAAACATAAATTCAAATTATTTTTATCCCTAAATAGCAAATCAACTCCAAAGGGTATTTTTTCACCAAATACATCTATATACTCACCTTTTACATGTTTCCCTTCATTAAACCATCTGTCTTCATAAAACTCTTTATAACATGGTATATGAGTCTTAGGAACTATGCCTAAAATTTTTCCTCTACAGATAATAACACCGCAATTATATAAACTGTTTTTAAATCTTATTGGAAGACCTAAAATGCTTACAATTTTGAGTCTTTTAGTTTTTTCAAGAATTATATTTAAATACTTTAATCCACTTTCAATTAATAAGTCTTGATGAAATAAATCTGCACTTGTATATGATGTAACTGATAATTCTGGAAATACAATTATTTGACATTTTTTATTTTCTGCTTCAATAATTAACTTGATTATAATATCAGAATTATATTCACAATTTGAAATTTTAGTTTTTGGAACTGCCGCAGCAATTTTTATAAATCCATAATTCATTTTTACTAAATACCTTTCTATTTATTTATATTAATTATTAAGAAAATCAAAAAAATAAATCTACATTCCCTCTTTTCTTAATATTAATAATAATTACAAATTTAAAAGAGAATCAAAAAATAAACTCGTCAACTTTTTTTGATAATTCGTTTAAAACATCGATATATTCAGAAAAAATTGTCT
>JBDMZA010000156.1:0-6205 GCA_039770155.1 Clostridiales bacterium | reverse complement strand
CTACAAAAATAACTGTAAAACTAATAATGATTTTTTTTAAATATTTTTTATTCATAAAATATATTTACAAGAAGGAGTTATTTTTAATATTAATAAAAATCTCTTGTAAATCTCCTTTCATGTTAAAATAATTATTTTTAATAATCATTTTAACATAAATTTAGTTTTTTAGCTTATACTAATTATACTAATGTTTTTTATATACAACACCACGCCATGTAAATGATTTGTTATCATTTTCATCATTTAAATCCTTAATATCATTTAGATTATTTTCTAAAGTTTTACTTAAAACTCCTTTTGATTTTTTATTTATTTGTGTTAATTTGATTAAATCATCTTTAAATTCTTCTGCTTTTTGATATCTATCATTTGGATTAAATGAACATGCCTTTGACAATATTTCACTTAGTTCCTTAAATGAATTAATTGGTGGCTTAAACTTTGCATTTGAAAGCTTTTTAAAATAGTTTTCACATGTTATTGGAGTATCATTCATTGGGAATTTGCCATTATTCAACAATTTGTATAATACAATTCCCAAGGTATATATATCAGATAAGTATGTATATTTACTTCCAGCAATTATTTCTGGAGGAACATAATTTAATGTTCCTATTTTTTTTTGAACATAATCTGGAGTGTTTTTATCATTTGAGACATTGAAATTACCTAATTTGAAGGTTTCATTTTTTGAAACAAATATATTTGATTCTCTTATATCTCCATGAATAATATTTCTAAAATGACTTGTTTCAAGAGCACTACACATATCAATTCCCAATTTTATAGTTTTTCTGACTGTAAATTTATTTTCAGAAAAATATATATTTAAAGGCGTAGCTAATTCCATCTTAATGAAAATTAACCAATTATCATCAGATATTTTTTTTATCATATGATCTTCATAACTAATGATATTACTATGACCTTTTAATTCATATAGTAGCGTAATTTCATTTATTATGTTTCTAACTAAATTATGAATATAATCAATTTTATATTCTAATGAATTATTTGAATTTGATTTTTTTAATTCTAAAATATGTATATCTGAAGGGATAGTAATTAATTTAAGTGCGGAAGTAAATTCTTTACCAAATTCTCTTCTGGATATTTTATAAACTCTACTGGTGCTTCCTAATCCTAATAGATCACTTGATCTCCAAGTGTCCCATAAGGGTTCAAAATCATATATTATATTTGTTGAATCCATTTTTATCTCCCCTTGAAAATAATATTAAATAATATTTACATTATATAATGTATAATAATGTAATTAAATAGTTTTTCAAATCAAATTTATTTAATTTACATTACAAAATAGTATAAAATATAACCTAAATGTCATAAAAACAGAAAATATTGACTATAATCGAACTAATACACTAAAATTTGGACTGGTTCGTAAAAACTAATTTATTTTTTATAATTAAAAATTCTATAAAATTTTCTTTCAAAATTGAAGTAATATTGCTAACCTGTAAAATGCATTTTTCACTAATAATGATGAATCTTCTCATTTAAAACTTAAAACTATATAATAATTAATGATATTTATATTGCATACAGTCAATGGTTATCTGCTTTTTATATATAATCTAATAATTTAGATGACATATTTAAGGTTCATATATATAAAACTAACTGTTGTGTAGTGTTTTTGAAATTATATATAGAAAAGATAATAAGTTATTGTAATTTAAATTACAGCAACTTATTATCTTTAAACTTAATCTTTTATATTACCATCTGTCAGGTAGAATCAAAGAATATTATTACAATTTTTCCTCTACAGTATTAAATCTATCAACTATAGAGGCGCATGTTGCATCACCTGTAACATTAACAGCAGTCCTTAACATATCAAAAAGTCTGTCCACACCAAATAATATAGGCAAACCAATAATAGGTATATTAGCCGCAAGTAAAACAGCAACCACAAGTAATGATGGACCTGGAACTCCTGCTTGACCTATTGAACCTATTGTTGCAGTCAAAATAATTGCTGTATATTCTTGAAATCCAAGTTGTATTCCAAAAAGTTGGGCGAAAAAACATGCTACTAGAGCATAATATATAGCATTTCCATCCATGTTAATAGTTGCTCCTAAAGGTAATACAAAAGAAGTTGTTTCTTTTGAAACACCAAGTTCTTCTTCACAAGTTTCCATATTTACAGAAAGAGTTGCCATAGAAGAAGATGTTGATAATGCAAAAAGCTGCACTTTATACATTTTATTGAAAAATTTAAGTATCGGTGTTTTAGAAAATAGTTTCAATGCAAGTGAATATACACCGAAAGTATGAATCAATAGAACTATTATATAAACAATAAACAATACCAATATACGTTTTAAAACATCAAAACCAAAAGTACCCACAGCATCAGCCATTAATGCAAAAACACCGAGAGGTGCTATATACATAATTTTTAATATTATAAAAATTAAAGCTTCACTTACTGAATCAAAAAAACTAATTAAAGGTTTTTTCTTTTGTTCACTAAGAGAAGCTATTCCAAAACCAAAAAATAAACTAAAAAATAAAATTTGAAGTATATTTCCTTCTGTTAATGCTTTCAAAGGATTTTCAGGTACAAATCCTTTAATAGTATCCCAAAATGTAGGCAAGCTTCCTTTATCAGCATATTCATCTGAAAACATATCCTTTAAAAAATCCATTTCAAGTCCTGATCCAGGCTTGAATATTTCACCTGCGACAAGTCCGAGCATTACTGCAATAGTTGTGGTACCCAAATAAAACACAATAGTAGAAATACCAATTTTTCCTGCTGATTTTCCATTACCTAAAGATGCTGCTCCACTTATAACAGATACTGCCACAAGTGGTATAACAACCATTTTTATTAATTGAATGAATAAATCGCCAAGCGGTGCAATCACACTAGAATTTTCTTTTAAAACAGCTCCAGCGATAATTCCTAAAAATGTACTTATAACAATAATAATTCCTAAATGTTTTGTATACCAACTCTCTTTTCTCATTTATTATATCCTCCTTTTACTTTTTTCACTATGGTATACCAAAAAATAAATCCTAATTCTAGAGTATGAATTCATACTATTAAAGCGAATTTCAGACGAAAAGAAATCGACATTATTTTTTTATTTTATCTAAATTAGAGCAACTAAAAAATAATATCGCTTTAGAAACTTTTTTTGATATTAAAAATTAAATAGCAACTTAAATATTAAAGTTTAATTATTTTAGATTAATTTAAATTTAGAATAAATCGAATTTTATCTTTAGTGATTGATGCCAATAAATAAAATAATATTAGATTATTAATTTATTATGTTCTTCTAATATCTAAATTCTAAATAAGTATACCATATAAACTATAATAATAAAAACAAAGTTCTTAATTATTATTGAGAACTAAAGAATCAAAAAAATAAATCTTACTAATTTATACTCGAGAATTAGTGTTTATTTTTTTGTTATCCCTTAGTTATCATTAATTATGTATAATATTTAATTTCTAACTATAAAATGCAAAAAAAAGTAATATATAGGTGATTTGACATATGGAAAATTCACTGGTAGACTTTATTCTTGAAGTTTACATATAACATTTTTAAGTAAGGATATTGCATAATCAAAAATTCTGTAATACAACTTTATTCTTGAAATATCAGTGTTTTAACGGGTTTTAAAAAAAGTTGATTGGCTTATTTTTGATCATGACTAACCTAAAAAATAATATCACATTATTCTAATCTGAATTCACTAAAAATATGTGATTCATTATTCAAGAATAAAAATATATTTTTTGGATGTCCTAATCATAATTCAAAAAAGTTTCTTCAAAAGTACTATATTCATTAAATAAATTAGTTAAATTATCTGAATTTTTGTATAGATAATTTAATGAATTTATGATGTGAATAATATTAAAAAATCAGAGGTAGATATATGAAAAAAATTGTAAAATGTTCAACATATTTAGTACTTATAATACTGACTCTAGTTTCTTTCTTTTTTGCATCAAAAGTTAATCTTACAGACAAAACCACTATTTGGGAATCACTAAAATTCTTCACTTTAATTCCTCCACTTGTTGCAATTACTCTTGCATTTTTAACAAAAAATATTGTATTGTCTTTATTTTTTGGAATTTTTAGTGGAACTCTATTAGTATCTTTTGTTAATGTCAAAAATAGTATTTTTGTAGTAATTGGTAATTCATTTACTAACTTAATTTCAACTATTATAAATTCCATGGCTGATCCTTGGAATGCGGGAATTTTATTACAAGTAATGGCAATTGGAGGTTTAATAGCATTAATTTCAAAAATGGGAGGAACATATGCAATAGCACAAACCTTATCAAAAAAAGCCAAATCTGCAAGAAGTTCTCAGCTAATTACTTGGATTTTGGGACTATTTGTTTTTTTTGATGATTATGCAAATTCATTAATAGTAGGACCTATAATGCGTCCAGTTACAGATAAACAAAAAATTTCTCGCGAAAAGCTTTCATTTATAGTAGATGCTACAGCAGCACCAATAGCTGGAATTGCTTTTGTATCTACCTGGATAGGATATGAATTGAGTCTGATTCAATCAGAATTAACAGAACTTCCTGAAAAAACATCTGCATATAGTATTTTTATAGAAACCATACCTTATCGTTTTTATAATATCTTTATATTAATATTTGTATTTGCTACAATTATATTGTTAAAAGAATTTGGACCGATGTTTAAAGCTGAGAGAAGAGCACGTTTGACAGGAAAACTGACTGATGATAATTCAACAGTCCCCAATATTGATGAAAACGAGAATTTAAAATCAGAAACATTAAAAAATAAATATATATGGAATGCAATAATACCAATTTTAACCTTGATTATTACTTCGTTCATAGGTTTTTATATAAATGGATATAATGCCTTAGAAGGAGAAATTTTACAAAAGGTGAAAGAAACACCTCTATCTCTAAATTCCATAAGAGAAACTTATAGTAATTCAGATGCATCTGTTGTATTATTTATGTCAGCAATTTTAGCAGGTATTGTTGCTATGGTAATGGGGATTACTCAAAAAGTATTTGATGCAAAAGAAGCTGTGGATACTTGGATAGAAGGTTGGAAATCAATGATGATAACAGTTGTAATACTACTTCTTGCCTGGTCAATAGCCGATATTATAAAAAATCAATTGGCTGCAGATGAGTTTCTTGCAGTTACACTTGGTAATACTATACCCGCTTTTTTTATTCCTTCGGTTATATTTTTATTAGGTTCTATAATTTCCTTTTCTACTGGAACAAGCTATGGAACTATGGGAATATTAATGCCTCTTGCAATTCCACTTGCTAGTTCTGCTTCAGGTGGAGATATGACACTTATAACAGCTTCAATAGGCGCAGTTTTAACAGGAGCAATTTTTGGTGACCATTGTTCACCTATTTCCGATACTACCATATTATCTTCGATGGGTACTTCATGTGATCATATGGATCATGTGAAAACACAATTACCCTATGCAATTTTTATTGCTAGTATTTCTGTAATTTTTGGATTCTTACCAGCAGGATTTGGAATTTCTCCAATAATAACTCTTCCTATTGGATTTTGTATAATAATATTGACATTATTTTTTATAGGTAAATCACCTGTTAAAAGAAAAGAAAACATTTAAAATAAAAAATAATAAGACAAGATTATTCTAAAAATGACAATTTCCAACGGATGTTTTTAAAAAAGTTGAATAGTTTTTTGATTCTACATAAAAAGATAATCTGATACCTTTAAGTATCAGATTATCTTTTTATGTAGAAAAGTTTAGTGGCAAAAATTGTCTTAGGGATAGCCAAAAAATAAATTAGCACTCTCGAGTAATGTATCAGATGTTTTTAGTGATACTCAGACAAGAAGAATGAGATATTATTTTTTGATTCTGCCTTATACTGTATTGGAAGTAAGTATTTAGAGAATGGTCTGAAAATTTTAATGTTGAATTATGGGAAATATAAATAAGCATAAACATGTAATTTTACTAAATATATTAAAAAAAGCTAACAATTAAATTGACCTGATTAGGTAGACATGGTATATTTTACATATATTAAAAATATAATTTAGGGATAGCCAAAAAATAAACTCTAATTCTCGAGTATGAATTCGCGCGATTTAAGCGAACTTCAGACGAAAAGAATTCGGTATTATTTTTTAGG
>JBDMZA010000155.1:0-3845 GCA_039770155.1 Clostridiales bacterium | reverse complement strand
CAATTCATTGTCTAATAGCTTATCGAAATTAACTTTACTTTTTAATTTTATTTTTGCTAAAATATTATATAAATAATAAATATGCTTACTATTATAAGCAGATTTTGTAATTACATATTTTTTATCTTTAAAATCTATAATACCATTTGACAATAATTTAACTGGAATTTTATTTTCTAAGACATTATCTATAATAGTTGCCGATATTTTAATACCCACTTCAATTAATGATTTATCAACAGTTCCGAAATATTCTGTTTCTTGTGATTGTATATTTAAGAATATAGTCAAATCATCATGAGAAGTGTAGTCATGTTTTTTTATAATAACATCATTTGTTTTAGATGTTAATTTCCAATCTATTTTATTAATAGAATCTCCAGGAATATAATTTCTAGAACCAGCGTATGTAAAAGGATCTTCCATTATCCATCTTCTGACAAAATTAACTCCATTATAATAATTAATCGGTGATAAAATATCATTTAACTCTACTTTTTTTGGAAAAACAACAAGGTCAGCTTTTACATAAACAGGTTTTGAGTATCTTTCTCCTCCAAATAAATCCCCACTTATTAATGTAATTATATTTATGTCATAAACTCCCCTTTTATCACATCTTAAATGCCATTTTCTTGTAACTTTTTGATAACTTTTTATAGCAAAATTACTTGTTATATATCTTTTTTCCTGAGCAATAGTTGAATTAGAATTAGCAAATTCTAACCATTTTGAAGAATTTATTTCTACTCTCATCCAAGGTACAGGAATTACATTTCTATTATAAATAACTTCAATAAAAAATAATTCATCTCCTTCAAAAACTTCTTTTTTAGTAAAGTAGCAATCATATTCAATTCTATTTTCAAATCCCCAACCAAGTAAAATTCTTTGTAAAAGCATACCCAAAGCAACTAGAATCAGCAAAGATATTATTGTCATAATAACCTCCAAATGTTAAAAAACTCTAAAATAATATCACATTTCCAAACTCTGAGAATCACTAAACTCTTACAGTTTATTATTTAAAAATTTATAGTAAATTAAATATAATCATATAATATTATTTTTAGATTCTCATATGTTTTCAATAGGTACTTGAATTTGACTTAAGATGGTACTTAATACAATTTCAGCACTTTTTACAGTTTCTAATGACATAGTCTCTTTTAAAATAATTCTATGTGAAAAAACTGGTAAAACTAATTTTTTCACATCATCAGGCAAAACATATTCTCTTCCATTTAGAGCAGCAAAAGCTTGAGATGCTTTCATAAGATATAAGCTTCCTCTTGGACTAACTCCCAAAGCAATTTTGGAATTTTTTCTTGTTAATTCTACTATATCATTTATATAGTCTTTTACTGCTGAACTTACTTTAATATTATAAATATACTTTTGAGCTTTTACTATATCTTCTCTATCACAAACAGCAATAATTTTATCAAAATTATGCCCTTTTTCCATTGAATCCAATATATTTCTACCTTCACTATATGAAGGATATCCAATTTTTATTTTCATAAGAAATCTATCCAATTGAGCCTCTGGAAGTGGAAAAGTTCCATGATTTTCTATTGGATTTTGAGTTGCAATTACAAAAAAAGGTTTATCAAGTATTCTCGTTTCACCATCAACAGTTACCTGATCTTCTTCCATACATTCTAGCAAACTGGACTGAGTTCTTGGTGTAGCTCTGTTTATTTCATCAGCTAATACAATGTTAGAAAAGATAGGACCTTCCTTAAATATGAATTCACAGTCTTTTTGATTAAAATAATTAACACCGGTTAAATCTGTCGGAAGCAAATCTGGTGTAAATTGTATTCTTTTAAAAATACAGTTGACTGATTTTGCTAAACTCTTTGACATAACTGTTTTGCCAACACCTGGAATATCATCAAGTAATACATTTCCACCAGCTAAAAAAGTTGTTATAACAAAATCTATTACATCATCTTTTCCAATTATAACCTTTGATATATTTTCTCTTATATTTTCACATAATTCTTTAATTATAATTGCATTCATTAATATACATCCCTTCAAATATGTAAAAAAAGATAAAAGATTCTATTGTTATTTTTTTATTACTTTTACATTATAACCTTATTAATTAGATAATTAAATATTTTTTAAAACATTTACTTATAATAATTCATTGTTTTAAGCAGAATCAAAAAATAAACTAGTCAACTTTTTTGAAAATTCGTTAAACCATCGATATTTTTAGAAAAAAATTGTCTTATGAAATTTTTGATTATGCCTTATACAGAAATAAAATCTTAATAGAAAACTAAAAAGTTCCTATATTTATATTTGTTCCAATTAATCTTTTAATATTATCAGCTTCCTGAGCATAAGTTAGAGCATCTTCATATTTTATAATTCCTTTTTTATACAATTCAGCTAATGAACTATCCATAGACTGCATACCAAATTTGGCACCTGTCTGTATTAATGAATTTAATTGATGTGTTTTTCCTTCTCTTATTAAATTTCTAACAGCTGGTGTTCCTATCATCACTTCTAAAACAGCTATTCTACCATTTTTATCAGTTCTTTTTATTAATTGTTGAGAAACAACGCCTTGTAATATCGTAGATAATTGAACTCTTATCTGTTGCTGTTGGTGAGGAGAAAAAACATCGATAACTCTGTCAATAGTACTTGGTGCTCCTGTTGTATGTAATGTGGACATTACAAGATGCCCTGTTTCAGCAGCTGTAACAGCTATAGATATAGTTTCAATATCTCTCATTTCTCCTACAAGTATTACATCTGGGTCTTCTCTTAAAGCAGCTTTAAGTGCCATAGAATATGATCCTGCATCATTTCCTATTTCTCTTTGATTAATAATAGACTTACTATGTTTGTGTAAGTATTCTATAGGGTCTTCCAATGTTAAAATATGACAATCTCTCTCACTATTTATTTGATTTATCATAGCTGCTAAAGTTGTAGATTTGCCACTTCCTGTTGGTCCTGTAACTAATATAAGACCTCTGGTTTTTCTTGCAAGATCACTTAAAATTTGTGGATGCTTTAGTTTTTCTAATGTTGGTACTTCTTGTGTAACAAGTCTTGCTGCTATACTACAAGATCCCCTTTGCATAAAAACATTAACTCTAAATCTTCCACAACCATGTTTTGAAAATGAAAAATCTATTTGACCATTTTTAGAAAATTCTTCATGTTGTTTTTCATTTAACAACTGTTTAACAAAAATTTCTGTATCGCTTGGCAGTATTTTCATCTCACCTATTCTAACTAGTTTACCATTTTTCCTTATAACAGGTTGAGATCCAACTACCAAGTGTAAATCTGAACCGCCTTCATCAACGGTTACTTTTAATAATTCATCTAAATTCATCAATAACTCATCCTCCCATTTCAATATTATTAAAATTTTAAGAGATTTAGACTCTCCAAAATACTTTAGGCAGAATCAAAAAATTGCCTTATAGCATAAAATATTTTCCACTACATAGTTATCGGATTATTTAAACGATAATTCAAGGCTGAATCCAAAAAAATCCCAATATTTTTAAAAATGGTTATGAAATTATAAATTACTATAAAAAAAACAGCATTTATATCCAAATGCTGTTTGTATAAGAATTATTTTAGAAAAATCTCAGGAAAATCACCTTAGGGATATCCAAAAAATAAACTCTAATTCTCGAGTATGAATTCGCACGATTTAAGCGAACTTCAGACAAAAAGAATTTGGTATTATTTTTTAGGCTCTCCTTAGGGATATCCAAAAAATAAACTCTAATTCTCGAGTATGAATTCGCATGATTTAAGCGAACTTCAGACGAAAAGAATTTGGTATTATTTTT
>JBDMZA010000154.1:0-15740 GCA_039770155.1 Clostridiales bacterium | reverse complement strand
CCTAAAAAATAATACCAAATTCTTTTCGTCTGAAGTTCGCTTAAATCATGCGAATTCATACTCGAGAATTAGAGTTTATTTTTTGGATATCCCTTAATTAAAAAAATACTAATTAGGAGAACTAAAAATAATAAATGGTAGAAATATATGCTGTAAAGGTACCTGCAAAAATAGAAAAATGTCTTCTAACAGAAGTATTTGAGATGTTTGAAAATGATAGGTCCGAAAGAATTAAGAGATTTAGATTTAAAGAGGATGTTTATAGAGCAACAATTTCTGATATGCTATCAAGATATCTTATTTGTACTAAATTAAAAGTTAAATTGAATAAATTAGCTTTTGAAAGAAATAAATATGGTAAACCTTTCCTTAAAGATGAAAGTATTTACTTTAATAGTTCTCATTCAGGAAAGTGGGTCATATGTGGCTTAAGTTATGATAAAATCGGTGTTGATGTTGAATCAACTAGAGATATTGATTTTTCGATTGCGAAAAGATTTTTTCATTGTAATGAGTATAATGAATTTAATAAAAAAAACTATGATCAAAAATTAGATTTTTTCTTTGAATTGTGGACATTAAAAGAAAGCTTTATAAAAGCTGATGGAAGAGGATTATCTCTTGGTCTTAATTCATTTGAAATAATATTTATAAAAAACAATATTTATGCAAAATATTTGGACATACTAACTCAGTATAATTTAAAACTGTATGATTTTGAGGAGCGATATAAGTTAGCAGTTTGTGCTAAAGAAAATGATTTTTCAAATTCTATTTCATTTATTGAGTTTAAATTTCTTGCGAAAAATTTCTTGAATTTATAAGCTATTTAATTAGTTATAAACTATTTAATTAGTTACAGATTATTCTAAATAAATATTTATAATTTCATATTGACACAATATATAGCATGTGATATATTTTCTAAGTACAATATATAGATTGGTGAGATTTTCCTTACCAATCTATTTATTATTTTTTAGGTTCTCCTAAGGGATATCCAAAAAATAAACTCTAATTCTCCAGTATGAATTCGCATGTTTAAGCGAACTTCAGACGAAAAGAATTTGGTATTATTTTTTAGGTTCTCCTAATAAGACCTGAAAAATAATATCTACAAGTTTGTACTCGAGAATTAAGGCTTGTTTTTGGTGTCTCTAATGAAAATTTTGAAAGGAGTGCGTATAATTGTTTTCTCATATAACCAAAAGAGATGGAAAGATACAGAAGTTTCAACCAGAAAAAATAACATGGGCAATTTTTAAAGCAGCAAAAGCTTGTGGAGGTGATAACTTTAAATGTGCAGAAGAATTATGTAGTCAGGTTTTAGAAATAGTTGAGGCAAAATATACAGATGAAACACCTGATGTTGAGGGAATCCAAGATTTTGTAGAGAAAGTATTAATAGAAAATGGTCATGCTAAAACTGCTAAGGCATATATTCTGTACAGAGAGAAAAGAAAAAGTGCAAGAGATATGAATGCTCTAATAGGAGCTACTATTGAAATGTTTTCAGATTATCTGGACGATAAAGACTGGAATATACAGGAAAATGCAAATACTCAAAAGAGTGTTAATGGATTAAATAATTATGTAAGAGAAACATTTACTAAAAAATATTGGTTACATGAGGTATATCCTGAAGAAGTTAGGGACTCATATATAAATGGTGAATGTCATATTCATGATTTAGGATTTTTTGGACCTTATTGTGCTGGATGGGATTTGCGACAATTACTGATTGAAGGTTTTGGAGGAGTAGAGGGAAAAGTAGAAAGCAAACCTGCAAGACACTTAAGATCGTTTTTGGGTCAAATTGTAAATTCGACATTTACAACTCAAGGAGAAACAGCAGGAGCACAAGCTTGGTCATCTATTGATACTTATTGTGCACCCTTTATAAGATATGATAATCTTACATATATTCAAGTTAAACAATGTATTCAAGAATTTATATTTAATATAAATGTTCCTACAAGGGTAGGGTTTCAATGCCCGTTTTCAAACTTAACTTTTGATTTAAAAGTTCCAAATACATTAAAAGATCATCCTGTAATTATAGGTGGTAAATATATAGAAGCAAAGTATTGTGATTTTCAAGAGGAAATGGATATATTTAACAAGGCTTTTTGTGAAGTTATGTTAGATGGTGATGCAAAAGGTCGTGTATTTACTTTTCCAATACCCACAATAAATATAACTAAAGATTTTGATTGGAATAATTCTGTTATAAATGAATTTATGAGAATTACATGTAAATATGGGATACCATATTTTGCAAATTATGTTAATTCTGATTTGTCTCCTGAGGATGCAATTTCTATGTGTTGTAGATTAAGACTAGATATAACAGAGCTTAGAAAAAGAGGTGGAGGGTTATTTGGAAGCAATCCATTAACAGGTTCTATAGGTGTTGTTACTATTAATTTGCCAAGAATTGGATACATATCTAAGTCAAAAAGTGAATTTAAAGCTAGATTATGGAGAGTGGCAAATATTGCTAAAACATCTCTAGAAATTAAGAGGAAAATTATTGAACAACAATCAGATAAAAGATTATATCCTTATTCAAGTGTATATTTGAAAGGCATCAAGGAAAAAACTGGGGAGTACTGGAATAATCACTTTAGTACAATTGGTATCGTTGGAATGAATGAAGCACTTCAAAATTTTATGGATAAGGATTTATCTTTTAAAGAAGGGCAAGATTTTGCAGTTGAGATAATGAATTACTTAAGAGAAATAATGGTTGATTTTCAAACCGAAACTGGACATTTTTATAATCTTGAAGCTACTCCAGCAGAAGGTACATCGTATAGATTAGCTCAAATTGATAAGGACTGTTATCCAAAGATTATAACTGCTGGAGATAATGTACCTTATTATACAAATTCTACCCAACTGCCTGTTGGATTTACTGATGATATATTTGAAATGATTGAGCTACAAGATGAATTACAATCATTATATACAGGAGGTACAGTTCAACATTTGTATTTAGGTGAAAGTATTGATGATATAGAAGTTTGCAAGAATTTAATAAAGAAGATTTTTGATAAATATAAATTACCTTATATTTCAATTACTCCAACATTTAGTGTTTGCAACAATCATGGATATATTAAGGGTGAACACTTTAATTGTCCTGAATGTGATGAGGAGACAGAAGTCTGGTCAAGAATTACCGGATATTTAAGACCTGTAAAAAATTACAATAAAGGTAAAAAAGAAGAATATTATGGAAGAAGAAATCTGGTGGTAGAATCAGCAAAATAATAATATCAGGATTTGTAAAAAATTCTTTTGTGGATTATCCGGGTAAAATATCTACAACAGTTTTTACACAAGGCTGTAATATGAATTGTTTTTACTGTCATAATAAGCACTTAATTAAATCAAACAAAACTGGAATAAATCATAAAGAAGTATTTGATTACTTAGATAAGAGGAAGGGTCTTGTAGAAGCAGTTGTGATTTCAGGTGGTGAACCTACTATACAAAAGGGATTAATAGACTTTATGGAGAAAATTAAATACATGGGATTTATGACAAAACTAGATACAAATGGAACTAATCCAATATTGTTAAAATACTTAATTGATAATTTACTAATTGATTATTGTGCAATGGATATAAAAACTACATTTGATAAATATGAAAAAGTTTGTAATTCAAAGGTTAATATTAATAATATAAAAAATACAATAAAATTATTGATGGAAAGCAATATAAAATATGAATTCAGAACAACATGTTATCCCACAATAACAAATAATGATATTTATAGTATTATAGATTCTATAAAAGGTGCAAATTATTATACTCTACAAAAATATAGAAATATTGATGATAGTGATATAAAAAGAATTGGAGAAGATGAATTTAATTTAAAAAATATGAAAAATTTGGGATTGGAAAAAGTGTTTGAAAAAGTTGAATATAAAGGTATATAAGGCATAAGGCAGAATCAAAAAATAAACTAGTCAACTTTTTTTGAAAATTCGTTAAACCATCGATATTTTCAGAAAAAAATCGTCTTATGAAATTTTTTATTATGCCTAATAGAAAAATAAAATCTAATTCTCGAGTATGAGTTCCTATGTTTTAAGTGAATTTCAAACTAAAAGAATTAGAGTTTATTTTTTTTGCTATCTATAAATAAAGATTAAATAATAATTTATTTTTTGATATCAGATATTAAATTTTCCTCCAAGTTTTTCAACAACATATTTGATTTCATAAAGTAGATTTTTACTTATAGTGGAAGCATTTTTCGTAGCATAACCTTTTAGTGCTGTAATAGCTCGACCATCACCATAGTCTGATAAAAGTAGTACAGCAAATACTTTATTATTTGTATTTTTAAAAGTATTTTTTAACAATCGATATATTCTTTCAGATTTATTTGTAGAACCAATTTTAGCTAAAGCTCTTAACATATATTCATGACATAGATTAAATTCTGATCTTGTTTCTAAAATTGATAATAAGGGTTCTATAGATTCAACACCTATTTCCATAAATGTCTCAGATATTATATCAAGTATAGGGTCTTCTTTTTCTGTTAGTATTTGTGAGAATTCAATTAATGGAACAATAGATTCATTGTATTTTATTTTGCCTAAAATTCTTAATGCTTCAATACCTATTATTTCATTTTCAGGAGTACTTTTAATTGATAATGCATATTCTAATAATTTAGATTTAACATAGTCAGATTTTTCTATTAGTAATAGTATACAATTTGGAATTTCCAAATCACAATAACTTGTATAGGATTTGAAAATTTGCAATATTTCATCATCATCTGATATTGCGCAGAAATATTCTTTGGGACTTAGATTATTTAAGTGCTTATTATTATTTAATTCCCATTTTGATATAGATTTATTTATTAAATCTAATTCAGTGTCAATGTTAGCTACTATATCTTTTTCTGTGTGGCAATTAATTTTTGATAATTTATCACCTAAGGATTTGATTGCAGATGAATTTAAGTCATTAAATAATTCATTATAATTGATCATAAGATTATCCTTTCTTTATGAGTAAATGCAAAAAAATAGTATCATATTTTTAAATCAGATAATTACTAAAATTGTGTGATTTATTATTTGGCTATCCCTAAGGCATAATCAAAAATTTCATAAGATAATTTTTTCTGAAAATATCGATGGTTTAACGAATTTTCAAAAAAAGTTGACTAGTTTATTTTTTGATTCTGCCTAATCATTATATGCTTACAGAAAATCTCAATTTGAAGTAATTTTTCCCGATATTTAATATTTAAATAAATATAACATATGAAAATTTAATAATCAATTTTAAAAATAGTATAATATAAAATTTTAAAGAGCTTTTAATTTGAAGCTATTTGCTTTGATATGTTATAATAATATAATAAATTTATTAGCACTCTCTTAAAATGAGTGCTAAATTTTTCTTGACAAATTAATCGAAAAATATGTAATATAGTAAGAGAATCAATTGGTTAACAAGGAGGAGATTTCTAATGGCGAGAGAACAGGGTAGTGTTTCAGTAAATACAGATAATATATTCCCTATTATTAAAAAATGGTTGTACTCTGAAAAGGAAATTTTTATAAGAGAATTAGTATCAAATGCAAATGATGCTATTGTAAAGCTTCAAAAATTAACTGTTATGGGAAACGCAGATGTTTCTTCAGAAGAAAAATATAAAATCAAAGTTATTGTTAATAATGATGATAAGACAATAAAAATTGTTGACAATGGTATTGGAATGACTGATGAAGAAGTTAAAAAGTACATTAATCAGATAGCTTTCTCTGGAGCACAAGACTTTTTTGAAAAGTATAAAGATAAGGCAGATGAAAGTCAAATAATAGGTCATTTTGGTTTAGGCTTTTATTCTTCTTTCATGGTTGCAGATAAAGTGGAAATAGATACATTATCATATCAAGAAGGTGCAGAAGCTGTTAAATGGGTTAGTGATGATGGAACAGACTATTCTATTGATAATTCAGATAAAACTGAAAGAGGAACAACTATAACACTTTATTTAAATGAGGATAGTCATGAGTATGTAGATGAATTTAAAATGAAAGGTATGCTTAATAAGTATTTTTCATTTTTAGCAGTTGAGTTATATTTAGAAGATTCTACAAAAAAAGAAGAAGTTAAAAAAGAAGAAATTAAAGATGACCAAAAACAGGAAACTACTGAAGATAATAAAGAAGAATCTACAGATGAACAAAAAGAAGATGTTAAAGATGAAGTTAAGGAAGTAAAAGAAGAACCTTTAAATGATACAAAACCATTATGGTTAAAAGCTGCAAAAGATTGTACAGATGAAGAGTATAAAGAGTTTTATAAAAAAGTATTTTCAGATTTTAATGAGCCATTATTTTGGATTCATATAAATATGGATTATCCTTTTAATATGAAAGGTATATTGTATTTTCCAAAATTAAAACATGAATTTGAAACTATGGAAGGACAAATAAAATTATATTATAATCAAGTTTTTGTTGCGGATAATGTAAAAGAAGTAATTCCAGAATTTTTGTTATTATTAAAAGGAACTTTGGATTGTCCAGATTTACCTCTTAATGTATCTAGAAGTTTTCTTCAAAATGATGGATATGTTAATAAAATATCTGCTCATATAACTAAGAAAGTTGCAGATAAATTAAAATCTTTACATGAAAAAAATAATGATGATTATAAAAAGTATTGGGATGATATTAATCCATTTGTTAAATATGGTTGTATAAAAGAACAGAAATTTTATGACAAGGTAAAAGATATTATTTTATTTAAAACAATTAATGATGAATATGTTACTTTAAAAGAATATCTAGAAAAAAATGAGTCAAAGCATAAGGATAGTGTATATTATGTTTCTGATGAAAAGCAACAGTCTCAATATATAAAAATGTTTAAAGAAAATGAAATGGATGCAGTTATTTTACCTTCAATGATTGATAATCATTTTATACAACATCTTGAGATGAAAGAGTCAGGTACTAAATTCAATAGAATTGATGCAGAGATTTCTTCTAGTTTAAAAGATGAAAGTATAGATGAAAAAGAAGTTGAAAAGCTTACTAAAACTTTGGATAAAATGTTTAAAGACTCATTAGCTAATGATAAGTTAAAGGTTAAAGTTGAAAGTTTGAAATCAGAAAATGTTCCAGGAATGATTTTATTATCCGAACAATCGAGAAGGATGCAAGAGATGAGTAGGTCATTTGGTGGTGGAATGGATATGGGTCATATGTTTCCACAGGAAGAAACACTTGTATTAAATAGTAAAAATAGTTTAATACAATCAGTTTTAGATATGGAAGGTATACCTGAGAAAAAAGAAGATATAAAATTAGTATGTCAACAAGTTTACGATTTAGCATTAATGAGTCATAAACAAATGGAGCCTGATCAGATGAGTAAATTTATTGAAAGATCAAATGAATTATTAAAAAGATTAGTGATATAAAAAGATATTAAAAATACTAATTTTAAAAGGTGAATATATATTATATATTTGCCTTTTATTTTTTTGAGATATTCTAAGGAGAACCTAAAAAATAATATTGTATTCTTCTTGTATAAGAATCACTAGTATTAATTGGATATCCATTATATAGGGATGGTTTACTTATTTTTGATTAAATATTATAATAAAAGTGTTTTTAATGTGAATACTAAAATCGGAATAATTTTGTAGATGAAAGGAATTAAATATGAAAGATAAAATAAAAAGAATATTTGTAGAAAAAAAAACAGGATTTGATATAGAAGCAAAAAAACTTTTAAGAGAAATTATAGACATATTAAATATAAATAGTTTAAAGAATGTAAGAATTTTAAACAGATATGATATACAGAATATTTCAGAGGAAATTTTTGAAAATTCAAAAAATCTTATATTTTCCTATCCTCCAATTGACAAGGTATATGAAGAAAATTTAAATATGAGTGAAGATGAGTATATAATTCCCATAGAATTTTTACCTGGTCAATATGATCAGAGAGCCGATTCAGCAATGCAATGTTTACAAATTTTAACAGGTGAGGATATTACAGAAATAAAAGTTGCTAAAATTATTGTATTAAAGGGAAATCTAGATGAAGATGATGTCAAAAAAATAAAAAATTATTGTATTAACCCTGTTGAAAGTCATGAGGCAAAATTAGAAAAACCAAAAAAACTTGACAGGGATGTAATTTACCCAGAAGATGTTGAAACTATTAAAGAGTTTAATGAACTAGATGTTAATGAAATAAAGAGTTTTATTAGAAAATTTGGATTAGCAATGTCAATTGAAGACTTAAAATTTTGTCAAAAATATTTTATTAAAGAAGAAAAACATCCAACAATCACAGAATTGAAATTAATTGATACTTATTGGTCTGATCATTGTAGGCATACTACTTTTCTCACAAAAATAAATAATATAGAAATCCAAGAAGGATACTACAAAAAACCTATTGAAAAAGCATATGAAAATTATTTAAATTCAAGATCATTGGTATATAAAAATAAAGATAAAGATATATGTTTGATGGATATAGCAACTATTGCTATGAAAGAATTAAGAAAAAAAGGAAAATTAGATGATTTAGAAGTTTCAGATGAGATAAATGCTTGTAGTATTGTTATAGATGTAGATGTTAATGGTGAAAATGAGGAATGGTTATTGATGTTTAAAAATGAAACGCATAATCATCCAACAGAAATAGAACCTTATGGTGGTGCTGCAACTTGTTTAGGTGGAGCTATAAGAGATCCATTATCAGGTAGATCCTATGTATATCAGGCAATGAGAGTTACAGGTTGTGGAGATCCTACAAAAAATATTGATAATACCATTGCTGGTAAACTTCCACAAAGAAAGATAACAATTGGTGCGGCAGAAGGATATAGTTCATATGGAAATCAAATTGGTCTTTCAACAGGACAAGTTGCAGAAATATATGATGAAGGTTATATTGCAAAAAGAATGGAAATAGGAGCTGTTGTAGGAGCTGTTCCAAAAAGATTTGTAAAAAGAGAAAAACCTAATAAAGGTGATATAATTATTTTATTAGGAGGAAGGACAGGGAGAGATGGTTGTGGAGGAGCTACAGGATCTTCCAAAGAGCATACAGAGGAATCACTAGAAAGTTGTGGAGCAGAAGTTCAAAAAGGAAATGCACCTACAGAGAGAAAAATTCAAAGATTTTTCAGAAAAGAAAGTATTAGTTTAATGATAAAAAAATGCAATGATTTTGGTGCAGGAGGAGTTTCAGTAGCTATAGGTGAATTAGCAGATTCATTAAATATTTATTTAGATAAAGTTCCAAAAAAATATGATGGGTTAGATGGAACAGAACTTGCTATATCTGAATCACAAGAAAGAATGGCATTAGTTTTAGATAAAAAAGATGTTGAAAAATTTAAAGATGAAGCGAAAATTGAAAATTTGGAAGCTACTGTTGTTGCAGAGGTTACAGATACTGGCAGATTGAAGATGTTTTGGAAAGATAAGCCAATTGTAAATATAAAAAGAAGTTTTTTAGAGACAAATGGGGCAAAGCAATTTATTGATATTAATATTAAATTACCTGATGAAAAAACAAAATACTTTGAGAATACCAAAAAAGTAGAAAGAAAAGATTTGAGGGATATTTGGATAAAAACATTACAATCACTAAATGTTTGTAGCCAAAAAGGTCTTATTGAAATGTTTGACAGCTCTATTGGTGCTTCAACTGTTTTGATGCCTTTTGGTGGTAAATATCAGTTAAGCCCTGAAGAAGGAATGGTTGCAAAAATTCCTGTTTTAAAAAAAGAAACAACTACAGCAAGTTTAATGACCTATGGATTTAATCCTAAAATATCAAGATGGAGTCCTTTTCATGGAGCAGTTTATGCTGTTGTTGAGTCAATCGCAAAAATTGTTTCAATGGGTGGAGATTATAAAAAAGTAAGATTAACATTACAAGAATACTTTGAAAAATTGGGAAAAGATTCTGAAAAATGGGGTAAACCTTTAAGTGCCTTACTTGGAGCATATTTTATGCAAAATAAATTAGAAATTCCTGCTATTGGAGGTAAAGACAGCATGTCAGGAACTTTTATGGATTTAAATGTACCTCCAACATTAGTTTCATTTGCTGTAACTACAATGAATTCTGAAAAAACAGTATCTGCTGAATTTAAAAAAAGAGATAGTTTAGTATGTGTTGTTTTCTTAGATAGAGATGAATATGATTTACCTGATATAAATAAATTAGAATTAAACTATACCAGAATAAAAAAATTATGTGACTTAGAAGTTGTATTATCTGCTCGTACTATAAGAGACGGAGGTATATCAGAGTCTATAAGTAAAATGTGTTTTGGCAACAAAATTGGTTTTGAATTTAATAAAGGTATTGAATATAATGAATTATTTTTACCCGAATATGGTAGTATTATACTTGAATTGGAGAATACAGTTGATTTAGATTGGGCTTTTGCCAAAATAAATTATATTCATTTAGGAAATACAAATAGCAGTTTGGATATTTCAATTGACGGTTTAAAATTGAATTTGGATGATTTAACCAGTAAGTGGGAAAAGCCTTTAGAAGGAGTTTTCCCGACTATGGAGAATAATAGAGATAAAGCCTTTGAATATAAAAGTACAATTAATGAAAAAATTTATAAATCAAAGATAAATTATGCTAAACCAAATGTTTTAATACCAATTTTTCCTGGTACAAATTGTGAATATGATACAGAATATGCGTTTAAAAAAGCAGGTGGAAATACAGATTCTTTTGTTTTTAGGAACTATGATAATAATGCAATAGAAGAATCTATAAGGGAAATAGTTAAAAGAATAAAAAAATCTCAAATAATAATGATACCAGGTGGATTTAGCTTAGGTGATGAACCAGATGGTTCTGGTAAGTTTATAGCAACTGTTTTTAGAAATCCATATATAAAAGAAGCTGTAACAGAGTTTTTAGAGGTTAATGATGGGTTGATTCTTGGCATATGTAATGGTTTTCAGGCTTTAGTAAAATTAGGACTTTTGCCCTATGGTAAAATTTTAGATATAGATGATAACAGCCCTGTTTTGACTTTTAATTCTATTGGTAGACATGTTTCTTCTATGGTAAGAACGAAGATTGTATCTAATAATTCTCCTTGGTTGACATTTAGTAATGTTGGAGATATTCATACAATTCCTATTTCTCATGGGGAAGGGCGATTCGTAGCTCAAAAAGAATTACTGCAATTATTAGAAAAAGATGGTCAGATAGCTACACAATATGTTGATTATAATGGAAAACCTACTTATGACAGTAGATTTAATCCAAATGGCTCCATTGATGCAATTGAGGGAATTTTGAGTCCTAATGGAAAGGTGTTTGGTAAAATGGGACACTCTGAAAGAATAGGAAAAAATGTAGCAAAGAATATCTGTGGAAACAAATCACAGGAAATATTTAAATCAGGAATTGAATATTTTAATTAGGCATAATCAAAAATTTTATAAGATAATTTTTTATGTTCTCATAAGTACAGATTATTTTATTGAAAATGATTTTATAAAAATACTAAGTATTTTTATATGTTTGTGATAGATAGAACTTTATATTAATTATTAATAAATTGTGTGATAGTGTAGTAATATGATATAATTAATAAGAAATAAGAATATATTGTAATTGGGGTGAATTATGGACTTAAATAGGTTAAGTCATAAATTTTCAGATATAACTAATATAAATATTTTATCTAAACTTTTATTTATTCTTATAGCAGGAATATTAATGACTTTTGGGTTTTATGCTACTATATGGAAAGAAAATATTGATATTTTATATACTGTATTTGAATTTTTTTGCATTTTCATATCTTTAGCAATATTTTTTGTAGTATGGTATAACTATAAATATAATACAATAATAAGCTATTTTTTTGGTTTTGGATTTTTACTTGTAACTATTTTTGAAGCGTTTCATATATATTATTACTATAATTTTACTGATTTATCTGTTGAGTTTTGGATATTAGGGCGAATAATAGAGTCTATAGTAATTTTATTGGTGTCATTTAGAATTTGGAATATAAAAATGAATAGATGGTTAGGTCTTATAATAACTATTATTTTTGCATATACAATGTCTAATATATTAGTTAATTATCCAATTAGCTTAATGAATGTAGATTTATTTACAGTTAAAACTATTTCTTCTATATTGATAATTATTATACTTATGATTTCAGTTATTAAATTGAGAAAAGAGATAAACATTAAAAGTCAAATAACATATAATTATATATTTTTAGCACTTATAGTTGCAATAATTGTACAAGTTATATTTGTTATATTTTTTGATAATAAAACATTTTTAAGCTTGTTAATGAATATATTAAAAATCATTTATTATGCACTTTTATTTAATGGGATTTTTGTTAGTGCTGTAAGATATCCATATGATAAATTAGATGATGAAAGAAAATATATGAATGAAATATTGAATACACTTCCTATAGGACTTACAACCTATAATGAAAATTTAAAATTATTATTTGCAAATAATAAAGGTAAAGAGTTATTGGATTGTAATATGGATGATGTTGAAAAAAATATGGAAAATGTTATAGAAAAATTTTGTGGATCAAGAAAAACAGATAAAAATCTTATAAGAATGGCTGTTGAAAAGAGTAGTTCAATTAAAGATAAAATGATAACTTTAAATAATAATGGCAATTTAAATATAAAAATAATTGTAAATGTTTTAAAATTGAAAGATAAAGGTTATATATGTATGTTTGATGAAGCTAAGAAAGAGCAAGAATTGGAAAACTTAAGGCTTCAAACTCAAACAATATTAAATTGCTTAAGTAATACTGTTTTGATTATGGATAATAATAAGAAGATAATTATGTGTAATAAAGCTTTTAAAGAAGTATATGAAGTGAGGTTTTCTGAAATTGTAGGTATGTCAATTAATGAGTTCAATAACATGTTTGAATTAGAAAAGAGAGAGATTGAAGAGGAGAGCTCAAAAGAAGATAATAATATGTACGAATTGACCATAATAACTAAAAATGAAAATAAAAAAGAATTAATTGTTCAACCTGCACATATTTATAATGTTGACGGTGAGATAATTGGTGATATATCAGTTGGATCAGATATTACAGAGTTAAAAAGAGAACAAGAAAAACTTTTACATAAAGACAAATTAGCACTATTGGGTCAAATGAGTGCTGCAATTGTTCATGAATCAAAAAATCTATTGGCTTCAATAAAAGGGTATTGTCAGTTAATTATACTTAAAGAACAAGATTTACAAATTAAGAAATATGTTGGAAGAATTGACAATATGACTGATGAAGTTAATAAAGTAATGGTAGATTTTTTAGATATGGCAAAGCCTCGATCACCTATTTTGAAGGAAACTTCATTAAATGAAATGATAAAATCAATGGAGTTTATGTTGAGTAGTTCTTCTCTTATTAAAGGCGTAGATATTTCAATAATTTTGTCACCTACTGAAAAAATGGTTATGTGTGATGAATCTCAACTAAGACAGGTTATACTTAATATGGTTAAAAACTCTATTGAAGCTATGAGTAAAATTGATAATCCTGTTTTAATAATAAAGACAGGTCAAATAAAAGATAATTCTGATAAAGATGAAATGTATGTAGATATATGTGATAATGGCAAAGGAATTTCTGAAACTGAAAAAATAAAAATAGGTTCACCATTTTTTACTACTAAGAAAAATGGAACAGGACTTGGCTTAAATGTATGTTATCAAATAATAAAAGAACATAATGGTAGAATAGATTTAGATAGTGAATCTGGTAAAGGAACTACATTTAAAGTTATTCTTCCAAGTATAGATGATGATTTGAATCATAAAGATGATGGTTTAGAAAGTGATTATTTAAATGATAATATGGGTAATATATAAATGATTATACAAAAAGGAGTGAGGATTTTATATGTTAAGTGAGAAATTAGGAAAATTATTAAATGATCAGATAAGGAAGGAATTATTTTCAGCATATTTTTACTTGTCAATGTCAGCATATTTTTATGACAAAAGTTTAGATGGCATGGCTAACTTTTTTAGAGTTCAGGCTCAAGAGGAAAGAGATCATGGAATGATGATATTTGACTATATAAAAGAAACTGGTGGAAGAGTTTTATTGCAAAAAATAGATGAACCTAAACATGATTTTAAATCAATAGTAGAAGTTTTTAAAATGGCTTTAGATCATGAAAGAGGTGTAACTAAATCAATATATAATATGGTTAATGTTGCAAATGAAGAGAAAGATCATAAGACGATAACATTTTTGAGGTGGTTTATAGATGAACAAGTTGAAGAAGAATCCACTGCTGAATCAAATTTAGCTAAAGTTAAAATGATGGGTGATGATGGCAGAGGTATATTTATGATAGACCAAGAGTTATTAAAAAGAGTTTATACACCACCAATTGTGAGTGAATAAGTGATAGATAAACAAACAGAAAAACAAACAGTAGAAATGATTATTAATATACTGTTTGTTTTTTAGATTCTTCAGGTTTTTCTTAATCTAAAAATTTAGTTACTTATATCACATTTTAGAAGACATACCTTTTTTGAACCGAGAAATTTCCAATATTCAATGAAATCACCATTTAATATAAAGTCTTCGAAATTGTAATCATTTGATTTAACATATGCTACTATTTCTTTTGAAAAAAGTGATTTTAATGCATTTTCATTTTTAAATGGAAGTTTTGTAAGTACGAATTTTTCAGATATTGAATAGTTATCTTTTAAAATTATTACTTGAAATTGGTTATTTTGAGTTTTGTAAATAATCAAAGTTTTATTTATGTAGATAATATTACTAAGTACCATTTTCTTGGATTCCAAAAAATCTAAAAGATTTTTATCTCTATAGGTTAGAGAACAATTTTTTAGATATGATTTAAAATCTGAATCATTGTTTAAATCTTTGTAACTATATTCTCGAGAAATATTAAGTTTTAATTTAATCAAATTATATTCAGAGCCAAAGAACTTTAGCATTACAATTGTTCCTGAATCATTATACCAAATTTCATTTTCTTCAAGATTTATAATCTGTCCAAAAATGTTTTTTTCATTAAAATTTGGATATATATATGGTTCATCCTCAATATATTTAACAACTTGAATTTTAGCTGAATTTAATGATTTTGTAGTAACTATAGTAGGATCACCCCACATATCAATATCAATAATAATTGTTTTATCAGATGTTTGGTATATATGACATTTTTTATTTGAATTTATTTTAGAAGATTTATCTAATTTTAGTAATACTTCAAGATTCTTTAATCTTGCGTGTTTTATTGAACTAATTAAGTCATTTGATTTGTCATGAACATTTTTTATTATATTAGTAGTAATATTTTTGGAAATTTTAGAAATTGATTCTGTTCCCTTTTTGCAACTGGATGAAAATTTTTCGATATTTAATCCTTTCAATATTTTTTGTACCTGGTTTTTATTTTCCATAAACTAATCCCCCTAAGAAATAAATTTAATTGATATCATAAAATTTATTAAATAAATATAAAAATTTTTAAATTAAATAAAAATAAAGCTATTTTTAATTTAAGATAGCCAAAAATAAATAATATAATGTTTTTATTATTGAGAATTACTTAAATCATGTAATTCATGAATAACTGCTAAAGTGTTTTTTTGGTACATCTTAAAAT
>JBDMZA010000153.1:0-13501 GCA_039770155.1 Clostridiales bacterium | reverse complement strand
TTTTATGTTAAATTTTAACATTCTGAAAGGGGAAAAAATATGAAAACTAAGTTTAAGGTTACTTTAACAATTTGTATTGCTTTAGTGGTATTAGGTTCATCTTTATTTATTGCTACTCTTAATGCAGGATCAGCAACCCATGAAGCAGAGAATAGTTCAAACAAACTTAAGAATGCTTCGGTATCAGGAGGTAATGTTGTATTTGATAATAAGAAAGATGCATATATTGAGATGAAAAAAGTTAATTCTCCAGATAGTGGAAATGCAACGCTGACTTTCCATTATAGTGCTAGCAACTCTTTTCCATTAGAACTTAAAGTTAATGGAGATACTGTTTGTAAAAATGACAATATCTCATCATCATCAAAAACTGTTTCTTATAAAGCTGACTTAAAAAGTGGTTCTAATAATAAAATTAAGTTTAAAATTAAAGAAGCTGTAAGTGGAGTGAAATTAGACAAGGTTGTTATTAGTACTGATGGATCATCAAGTAGTTCAAGCTCAAGTAGCTCAAGTAGTTCAAGTTCAAGTAGTTCAAGTTCAAGTAGCTCAAGTTCAAGTAGTTCAACTTCATCAGGCGGTAGTGCAAAATGGTCACAAGACAAAGATGGAACTATTACTGTAACTTCAGGAGTATTCGATGGTGGTGGAAAAAGTTATGGTAGTAATGTTGGCGACGGAAGTCAAAATGAAAGTCAACCTGCAGTTTTTGAATTAGAAAAAGGAACAAGTTTAAAAAATTGTAAAATAGTACCTCCAGCTGGCGACGGAATCCATGTAGATGGAGATAATACCGTTACAAACGTTAATTTCACTGATGTAGGTGAAGATGCTATTTCAATGCGTAGTAGTGCAGATGGTGGAAAAGTTACAATAAAAGATTGTTCTTTCGCAAAAGCGGATGATAAAGTTTTCCAGGTTAATAAATCAAGTACTTGGTATTTGTATAATAATACTATTAATGGTGCTGGTAAAGTATTGCGTCAAAATGGTGGAAAAACTTTTAAACTAGCAGTTTATATTGATGGATTAAAAGCATCAGGTGTTAAAGAGTCAATTGTAAGAAGTGACTCATCAAGTTGTACTGTATACTACAAAAATATTTCATGTAATTTATCAGAATCTGATTGGTGGTTGGGTAAACTAACTGCAAAATCTTGGTAATTCATATAAAAGATCAAATAATCAAAGATATAAGAAATAGAATTGAGCTGTATCTAATATTGATACAGCTTTTATATATTTGCGTATAGTTAGTACTTGATAGCATAAACATATTGATTTAGATACAATAATAATTATTAAAAAAATGAGATTTGATTAGTCAAATCTCATTTTTAATATAGACAAGTTGAGTTGTATAAATTTTTTTATTTATTGTAATGTCAGTTTCTTAAATCCACCATAAGCTTTAGCCATTTCATTGTATAGTTCTTTTCCCAAGAGGAATTTATATATCTCATCAGCCTTTTTTTCAGGGTCAATTTCTTTGAACTGGTTAGGGAAGAGTATTTTTCCTATATAATATGCATCTGCTATTGCTGTATCTATATTTGTGCTATAGAAATTATATGGTAACTGTGAATAGACCTCATTATTTTTGAAGGCTGACAAAGTATTATAGTATTCTTT
Organism: Clostridiales bacterium; assembly: GCA_039770155.1. Taxonomy (GTDB): domain Bacteria; phylum Bacillota; class Clostridia; order Acetivibrionales; family JBDMZA01; genus JBDMZA01. The sequence continues at coordinate 11,869 of JBDMZA010000153.1, read as the reverse complement.
GTTTTTTTGATAATCCTGTTGAAATAACTGAATTCCACCGCCGTCAATAAATATTTTATCAGGATTCCACTGAATAAGCTTTTCCTTATCTATCATCAGCGAACCTGTTTTTTGTGTTTCATCCGCTACATTCTTCGCATTTACAGCATTAAACAATGAGTAATTGCCCTGTGTACTTTCAATTCCATGTGTTCCTTTCATTCCCAAACCACCAATATATGTAGTGCTTTTTTTATTATCAGGAATATTCTTTGTCTTAGTATCAAGATCATTTTTGCATTTCTCCATAAACTCTTCTATTTCTTGAGCTTTTTCTTCTTTGCCGATAATCTTTCCTATTAGTTTTAAAGAGTTATAAACTAAAGGGTCAAATGTAGAGGTCTTACCATAACTAATTGCAACTACGGGTATACCTGTTTTTGATTGAAGATTATCTGCTGAAGCTTTATCTATTGCATATGTGCTGAAAATAACTTCGGGATTAACAGCAATTATTTTTTCAGGGTCAGGGGCATTATTAGGACCACCTGAGCCTATTACAGGTAAGTTTGGAAGTTGAGTATTTGCCATTACATATGGTTTACCAGTAGAATCGTCTTTATCTATTTGTTCAACCCCAACAATCATATCAATATTATTAAAATAACAACATAATCTTAAAGCTCCTGGACCAATTGCTATAATTCTTTTCGCTTGTGCATTTATCTCAACTTCTCTTCCTAATGTATCACTTACAGTAAGTTTCTCTGAATTAGAGTCTAAATCCTGAGAGACTTTTGAAGAGCAACCTCCAAAAATCAATGTAATACAAAGAAATATTGAAGCTATTAAAGATAATTTTATTTTATTCATCTTTCATAAATCCTCCGAAAATTTATTTTAGTATATTATTTCACTATACAGGTATTACAACATGAATATCATCTATTTTCTTTATTTTAACTGGAACAGAATAAACATTTTCTATGTTTTCAGGTATCATTACCTCGATACCACCTAAAGCATAAATCTCACCATCTTTTATTAGCATAAATTTATCAGCAAATCGTATTGCAAGATTCAAATCATGCATTGTAACTACTGCTGCCATTTGTTTTTCTTTGACTACCTTTTTTATGATTTTGGCGACTTCAAGTTGGTTTTTTAGATCAAGGCTACTTGTTGGTTCATCAAGCATAAGTAATTCAGGTTTTTGTGCCAATGCTCTTGCTATAACTACTTTTTGTTGTTCTCCACCACTTAGTTCATTAAGATACCTAAGTGCATATTCATTAAGGTCAAGTGCTTCTAGTGAATCATTCACAATTTCTAAATCATTTTGAGAAACTTCCCATTGGATATGAGGCTTTCTACCAAGTAATACTGCATCAAATACGGTGGTTTTAATATTTTCATTACGTTGTGCAACATAACCAATTCTTTTGGCAAGTTCCCTTCTATTCAGATTAGCTGCCTCATTACCCTTGATATAAACAACACCCTTATGGGGTTTTAAAATCCTATTGATGCATTTCAATAGTGTAGATTTACCTGCTCCGTTGATTCCAAGAACAGCAAGAAAATCTCCTTTAGAAATTGAGAAGTTAATATTTTTTATTACTGAACGGCTTGGATATTTAAATTCCAAATCTTCAACTGAAAGAGTCATTTTTTCTGATACCCCCTTGTGAGTAAATAGAGAAACAATGGTGCACCAAAAAATGAAGTTATCGCTCCTACTGGAAGCACCACAGGTGCAACCATAGTCCGCGCAAGAGTATCAGAAATCAATAGAAGTAAAGATCCTGTAAATGCTGAAGCGGGAATCAGATAGCGATGATCTTCTCCTATTACTCTCTTCATCATTTGAGGAGCAACTAATCCAACAAATCCTATTACACCTAAAAATGAAACAGCTGTAGCAGTAATTAAGCATGAAACAAACATACCTCCCATTCGTACAATCTCAACATTTACTCCCAAACTTTTTGCTGTATCTTCTCCACTGTGAAGTGCATTGTAATCCCATCTTCTAAACATAAAATAAATGCTAGATAATCCAATAAGGCATGCAAGAATAACAACTTCCTTCCACGATGCCCTTCCAAGATCCCCGAATGTCCAGAATACTGCTGCTGCAATCTGGACATCCTGAGCAAAATATTGTACCAATATAGTTCCTGATGAAAAAAGGGAACTTAAAGCTACACCGGCCAATACTATAGCCTCAGGTGAAAACCCTTTAAATCTAGCTAATGACAATATAACTATTGTACCCAATATTGACCATATGAAAGCAGAACCCGTTACCAGGTATGGATTGTTTATAATTACAGAATCACTTCCTGTACTTTGTATACTTCCAGCTCCAAATACAATTATTGCTAAATTTGCTCCAAAAGCTGCAGCATTTGATATGCCAAGCGTTGAAGGTGAAGCAAGAGGATTTCTGAGATTATTTTGCATTATACATCCTGCCATTGATAAGCCTGAACCTGCTATAATTGCTGCCAAAACTCTAGGTAATCGAATCTTCCATATTACAACATCAGAAATATTTGTGCCTTTTCCTAATATTGCTTTAATTACTTGATATAAATTCAAATTTGTCGATCCAGCATTTATTGCAAAAATAGATACTATTACAATCAACAATAACAAAAATATTATTACAACTTTTTTTTTCCCAGTATATTTATGGTAACTAACTGTTTTATTTAAATTTTTATCTGTTTTTAATCCTTGTTTCAAAATAACATCCTACCAGCCACGAGAATAGCTCTTAAAACAATCAAGGCATACTTTTTTGTTATTATTTATTCTCATTTTGTGTTCAGGTGCACCTTCACCACAATTTTCACAAATTATAGTTGTAAACAGTCTAGCCATTTCAGGCAAATCAAATACCGGTTTGTTGAAATTGAAAAGTTCATCTACTGATGAATTCAATATATATTCCTGACGTTGCTGACGATCCATTTCTTGCTTAAAAGATTTTAGGATCATCCTGAGCTTATCACCGTTAGAACGGTTGAAGAAGCTGAAAGCCATTTTGCCTGTATCCTTGTAAATAAGATTGCCTTTACCAAAAGTACAACCTGTGATGACTTGAACAGCATCTACACCACAAGCATCGTTTTCAGTAACGCAAACAACTTCTTCGTCTTTTGAAAATTTAATTCCCATCTTATCCATTGCCGCTTCACAGGCTTTGAATCCAATAGCAAGTCCTGGACACTCATGTCCATGAAACTCTATACATCTTTCCCAATCATTTAATGGTTTACACATAATTATTCCTCTTTTCAAATAATAATTTTTCCTTTAGGAGAACCTAAAAAATAAAAAACCACAAAAGTAAGCTCTGTGTTCTCACAGATTCTATTACCTTCATGGTTTATTTGTATTTTTATTAAGTATATTTTATATTGCTGAGTCTTCATGACTCAAATTATCACCGGATAATATTAGCACATTATTGCAATAAAATCAATATAACAAATTTCTATATAAAATATATCAAACCTTTATAGTTTTTTTGTAATCACATTAGGCAGAATCAAAAAATAAACTAGTCAATTTTTTTTGAAAATTTGTTAAACCATCGATATTTTTAGAAAAAAATTATCTTATGAAATTTTTGATTATGCCTTATCAAATTCTTTTGCTTTTAAATCTAAGTGAAAATTCTAACAGTACAGGTATTACCACTTGATGATTTTTATTCAAATTTATTTCTATTTGATTCAAGTTTTTTATTAAGTAACTTTGTATATTTATTTCTGTATAATATTGTAATACCAACACCGCATATTTCAGCTAAAATACATATTTTAATAAGTACTACTAAACTTCTTAATCCAAGAAGATAAGCAAATCCAATAGTTCCACAAAATATTAATAATGATAATACAATATATCCAGCTAAAATACTTTTGGGATATAATTTTTCACAAAAAGGAAATAATAATTCACCTAAAAACCAAATAATTGTACCAGCCAACATTCCTTTTAATATAAAAAATACTGCTTCTGAATAAGTTGTCAATAATACAAGCATTGTTATTACAGCAGATACTAAAACAGAGTACATTAATCTTATAAATGAATCTTTATCAAACATAATTACATACCTATCCTTTCTTTGAACTTTTTAATATAGTTCCGAGAAATGTCCATTGTTTCTTTATAACCATGTATTTTCAATATTAATTTTCCTTTAAACATCGGTATAATTTTAACAATATATTTGATATTAACTATTTCAGATTTATTAATTCGAATAAAACATTTAGTCAATATTTCTTCTAATTCATATAATTTATTTTTTATTTTATATTGTTTATTATCGATAGTATTAGCAAATATTTCATTGTTATATGCATTGAAATAAACAATATTATTAATTCTAATTGGCACATAATCATTATCACTTTTACCCATTATAATAGATAATTTTTGATAGTTTTCTTTTTTAATAATTTTCAATAGTTCACTTATTTTATCCTGTTTAAAAAAAATTATTAAATCATTATCATATTGGTAATTAATCCCAAATTCGCATAATATAATTCTAGATTCTTGGTCTAATGTAATATTATTTACCTTTAATAATTCTTTTATTATTGGATAATTTTCTCTTTTACATATTAATTTATACTTTATCATTATTTACCCCATATTATTAATTTTTTTATATCTTTTCAAGACAACAATTGATGCAATATAAAAAATTATTCCAAAAATTATTAAACTAAATATCATTTCTGTTGTACTCAAAATATGTTTACCAATTATTAGATCAATTCCATAATCCTGTTTCAATTTATTCATTGAATATTCAGATGTGTTGGAAAATAGTTGATTCATAGAATATTCCATTATAATTTTTCTTAATAATGAAGTTGCATGGGATAATGGAAAGATTTTTATAACCATACTAATTCCATCAGATAAATAGCCAATAGGAAAGTATAAGCAAGTTAAAAAACCAATCAATGTGTTTAGAATAGTGTTTACTATAGTTATAGAAGAATTTGATTTTAAATGAATTATTATAAAAAATGAAAAGCCACAAAAGGAAAATATTAAAATTGATATAATTCCTATCATTTTTATTAAATCAATTATAGATAGTAGCTGTCCACCTTTTATTAGTATAAATAATTCACCTAAAACAAGTGTAAATATTGTCATAATAATTCCGGCAATCCATGCAGATAAAACATATCCCAACATAATGCTACATCGTTTTACAGGTGTTACGAAAAAATCATCTTGAATACCTTCTATTGTATCATTTACTTTGAAGGTTAATAAAATAATAGGTACACTTACAGCAGGAATACATAATAGTCCACCAATAATCCATGTATAAACGAGATAACTTATATTTTTTGATTTTCCAAGTTCTGATTGCAAATTATTAATTTGCATATCAGCAAGAAAAAAAATATAAACACCAATAACAATAAATACACTAAGAAATGAGAAAAAAAGTGCTCCTTTATCTCTATAATAATGTATTAAATTTCTTTTTGTAAGAATCCATATTTTGTTCATTAATATTAACCTCCTCATTTGACTTTTTTCTTGTAATATTTATAAATACATCATCCATATTCCCATGTATTATTTCAAAATCATTAATTAATTCTTTTACCTTTTCTATGATTTCAAGTGCTTCAAATGAATTTTTAATATAAATAACAATATGTTCTTTTTCTTGAATAAAATCAAAACCAATTTTCTTCATTATTTTGAAAATATCTTTTCTTTTTTTAAAAGTAAGTATTAACTTATCTGAAGTATATCTCATTTTCAATTGCTCTGGTGTACCAGTTGCTTTTATTTTACCTGAGTCTATAATTACAATATAATCAGCTTTTGCAGCCTCTTCCATATAATGTGTTGTTAGAAATATAGTCAAATTTTGTTCATTTCTAAGTTGCTTTATTGTTTTCCATACAATTTTTCTTGCGGATGGGTCAAGTCCATTTGTAGGCTCATCTAAAATCAATATTTTCGGTTTATTTATTAATGCACGTATTATATCTGCTCGTCTTTTTTGACCTCCACTCAAATTGCCGTAACTTCTATCTAAAATATTAATAATACCTAATTTTTCAGATAGCTCTAGCATAGAATGATTAATTTCTTCTTTTGTTAAGCCATATAATGTGCCTCTGGTAATAATATTTTCTCTTATTGTCAAATATTTATCAAGTACATTGCCTTGAAATACAATTCCAATATCTTGCTTGATTTTATCATCTTCTTTATCAATATAATTATTATTGACAATAACTTCTCCAGATGTTTTTTTAATCAAAGTGGCTATAATATTAATTGTTGTTGACTTACCTGCGCCATTTTCTCCTAAAAATGCAAAGAACATTCCTTCTTTTACAGAAAAATTAATTCCTTTAACAGCCTCAATATTTTTATAATTTTTATATAACTTATTTACTAAAATCATATTATCCATAATAACAACTCCTCTTTTATATCATACTAGAATAATAAATTAGTTGTCATTTAAATCAAGTTAACAGGTATATTTTTTAGTGTAAGATGAAATTTTTAATAGCCATACAACGAATTTAATATTTTTTACTAAAAGAGACCCTAAATATGTGCTATTTTAAAAATGATGGCACGGTTTAAAACAAGGATAATATTGAAGAGAGTTGATATAACAGAAGATGAAAATCCCTCTATATGTTAAAAAATGATATAATTTTTTAACATATATGAGGGATTAGGCATAATCAAAAATTTCATAAGACAATTTTTTGATTATGCCTTAGACTTGATTTTATTTTTCACAGGTTATCTACTAGATATTTAGATACTAAAAAAAATAATTTATTCATTGATAACAGCAAAGTTTGAAAAATTTTCTAATTCATTATGTAATAATGTCTCACCATGAGTGTATGGCATATCAAGACTTTCAGATACAGCTTTAAGAGTCAACTTGCCATTACATACATTTAGACCTTTTAGCAAAGCTTTATTTTCTAATAATGCTTTTTTATAGCCTTTATTTGCTATTTGAAGTGCATAATCCATTGTTACATTTGTTAAAGCAAATGTGGATGTTCTAGCTACTGCTCCTGGTATATTTGCTACGGAATAATGCATTACACCAAATTTGTCATAAATTGGATTATCATGAGTGGTAACTCTATCAATTGTTTCAATTGAACCACCTTGATCAATTGCCACATCTACAATAATAGAGCCATCATTCATATTGAAAACCATATCTTCTGTAACTAGTTTTGGTGTTTTTGCTCCAGCAATTAATACAGCACCAATTAATAAATCAGCACTTTTAGACTCTTTAGCAATATTAAATGAATTGGACATAATAGTTTTTACTTTGCTTCCAAAAATATCATCTAGATAAGCTAGTCTTTTGGCACTTTTGTCAAGTATAGTTACTTGAGCTCCAAGACCAATTGCCATTTTTGCAGCATTAGTACCTACAACACCTCCACCAATAATAACTACTTTGGCAGGTTCGACTCCAGGAACGCCACCAAGAAGTATTCCTTTTCCACCTTTGTGTTTTTCAAGAAACTGAGCTCCTATTTGTACTGACATTCTACCTGCAACTTCACTCATTGGAGTAAGAAGAGGTAATGAACCATCATCAAGTTGAATAGTTTCATATGCTATTCCAATTATTTTTTTATTAAGTAATGTTTTAGTGAGCTCTAGAGCAGGTGCTAGATGCAAATATGTAAATAAAATTTGTCCCTTTTTAAATAGTTCATATTCTGCTGCTAATGGTTCCTTTACTTTAATAATCATTTCGGCAACATCAAATAATTCTTTTGCAGTATTTAAAATTTTAGCACCGGTTTTTATATACTCTTCATTTGAAATTCCACTGCCAATACCTGCATTATTTTCAATATATACACTATGACCATTTTTAATAAAATCAATTACTCCAGCAGGTGTAATTGCTACTCTATTTTCATTATTTTTTATTTCTTTTGGTATACCAATAATCATTCTAATTACCCCCTTATATAAAATATAATACGATCTATTAATTTACAATTTTATTTAATCAAGTGATACAGAATAACTTTCTTTTTCAGTTGCTAATACAACAATAGTATTTGTTTTTACAATTCCTGAGATGCCTTTTATTCTATGTAATAATTTTTCTAAGGTAAAAGTATTTTCAGTTGCTATTTTAATCATATAATCGAAATCTCCAGCAAGATAATAGCAATCCATAATTTCTTCTTCCTTTTTTATAGAATCCAAAAAGTTTTCACTTACCTGAGGTCTTTCAAGACTTAAAAACATTAAAGCAGTTAGTTCTTTATTTAGTATTTTGGGATTAAGAATTGTAGTATATTGTTTAATAACTTTTGATTTTTCAAGTTTTTTAAGTCTTTCTCCAACAGCTGATACTGATAAATTAACTTGTTGGCTGATTTCAGAAGCTGAAATTTTAGCATTTTTCTTTAATAATCTAAGAATATCTTTGTCCATTTTATCCATAAATTCTACCAACTTTCCAAAGAAATATCCAAAAAATAAATCCTAATTATCAAGTATGAATTCCTATGGTTTAAGTGAACTTCAGACAAAAAGAATTTTGTGTTATTTTTTAGGTTCTCCTAAGGAATATCTAAAAAACAAATTTGCATTCTCAAGAATGAATTCACATGTTTCAAGCAAATTTTAAGCGAGAAAATTTGGATATTATTTTTTAGGTTATTCTAAATACAATTAATATTGCCATATTAGCATATTGCAATTAATATTACAATGTAATGAGTTATACTTAGTGAATATTATTGAAATTTATATAATATACGAAAATATATACGGTTTCTAGGGAAAAAATATTGTATTTCCGAAATTTTTATCATCAAAATAAACTCTAATTTTCAAGTATGAATTCTCGCGAGTTAAGCGAGCTTCAGACAAGAGAACTAGAGTTCATTTTTTGCTTATATTTACTTCCAGCTAATCTCGGCAATTTTTCTCGGAACACTTCGGAAATATTTAACATTAGGGTATCCAATTACCATACATGTTACCACTTTTTTATCCTTAGCCAATCCTAAAAATTCAGAAATTTTTAGATTATCCATTGCTGCTCTCACCGTAAAGCCACTAAAAAATGTACCAAGACCTAAAGCATTTGTCATTAATTCCATATTAGAAGAAGCTAGAGCACCACTCACATCTGATTGTGCAGTAACAATTAGTACTACAGGTGCATGAAAGAAAAGTCTATCATTTTCAATTGACTTTTCCTTGAATTCTTTGTACATTTTTAACCACAATTCTGCATATGGTTTATACATAATTGTTTGTGGGTTTGGATTGGCTAAAATATTTTCTCCAATTCCTTTTAAACTTTTAAGTACTAAGGCTTTTAATTCTTCTATACCTTCTTTTACAATAATATAAGAGACATCTTGAAGATTTCTTCCAGTTTGGGTGTATCTTCCTGCTTCAATGATTTTTTCTAGAAGTTCATTTTCAACATCTTTGTTTTTAAATTGTCTAGTTGTTCTTCTGAATTTAATAAAATTAAGCAAATGTTCGTCATGAATTTGAAATGTTTCTTTATCATATTCTTTTACTTCGTCCATATTATATTCATCTGTAGATACTGCATGTTTAGGGCAGACTGCAATACAGTGTCCGCATTTTATGCAGTTTACATTCTTAATAACAGCTTTCCCATCTATTACTTCAATATCTCTTGGAAAACAGTCTTTAACACATTGACCACAACCAATGCATTTGTCGGTATTTATATTTATCATCATTGCACTCCTTCAGGATATTTTATTTATAAATGTAAAAAACAGTCTCAAAACAACATAAGAATAGGTTGAAAAATAATACCCAATTCTTTTCATCTGAAGTTCGCTTAAATCGTTCGAATTCATACTCAAAAATTAAGGTTTATTTTTGAGATATTCTTAAGACTATTTTAATTCAAAATACTATTTTATTTTAATTGAAATTTTTCCTTTTGCTCGTCCAGTTTGAAGATAGTCATAAGCTTCTTGAATTTGTTCTAATGAGTAACTGCGATCAATGATTGGTTTTAAACTACCTTTTTCAATGAAGTTAGCTAATTGAGTAAGCATTTCTCCACTTGGCCACATGAAAAACCATTCAAAGCGAATACCATATTGCTTAGCGAGTCCTTTGGTATCTTGTCCTTTTATTGAAACTAGTGTTCCACCTTTTTTTAGTACCTTAAAAGATTTATTCATGATTTCATCGCCCATCATATCAATAACCAAATCATAATCACTGAGTACCTCATCAAATTTTTGTGTTTTATAATCAATAACCTCATCTGCACCAAGATTTTTTACCATCTCTACGTTTGAACTACTTGTTGTTGTTGCAACATATGCACCAAGTTGTTTTGCCAGTTGAATGGCGAGTGTACCTACACCTCCAGATCCTGCGTGAATAAGAACTTTTTGTGATTTTTGCAAGTTACCTTTAGACGTTAATGCTTGCCAAGCTGTTAATCCAACTAATGGTATGGTTGCGGCCTCTTCGTGACTGATGTTTTTAGGTTTAAGAGCTAAGTTATTTTCCTTTATTACTGTATATTCAGCAATTGTTCCTGCTTGTGTGGAGTCAGGGCGTGAATACACTTCATCGCCTTTCTTGAAGTTAGTGACATTTTTACCGGTTTCAACAACAATACCTGATACATCATATCCCATAATAAATGGAAATGAAATTGGTAACATATCTTTTAAGTATCCAGCTCTCACTATATTGTCTATAGGGTTTATACTTGCCCCATGTACTTCAATTAATACACTATCTTCTAATAATTTTGGGCTAGAAATTTCTTCAATCTTCACTTGTGCCCCGTATTCTTTGATAATGGCTGCTTTCATATCTATATTTCCTTTCTTCTTTCAAATTATAGTTTCATATGTTAGGCATAATCAAAAATTTCATAAGACAATTTTTTTCTGAAAATATCGATGGTTTAACGAATTTTCAAAAAAAGTTGACTAGTTTATTTTTTCATCTATTCCTAACTTAATTTTTTGGTCGTTGCAATTTTTTTTGATAGTTGTTGAACGATGTCCGCCAGCAACACTTTCTTTAGCTCTGTTTCCATTGCTTCTTGAACTGCATCTAATGCAGGTTCTACAATAGACAAAATATTTGCGCCAACAGGACAAAGATTATTGGGACTTGCTTGTTTTCTAAATAAATCTCTATCTTTGTCTACGACAACAGCTTTATAGATATCAAGTAATGTAATGTTATCTGAAGACCTAAGTAAATAAGCACCTCCATTGCCACGTTTGACTTCTACTAAATTTGCTTCTTTAAGCATGCCTAGTATTCTTCGAATGACTACAGGATTTGTATTTACACTTCCCGCAATATATGCTGAGGTTGGAACTTTTACATTAGTCATTTTTAACAATGTCAAAATATGAATTGCAACAGAAAATCGACTACTTATTTTCATTTGATTGTCTCCATTTTTAAATCATTACTTTATTGTAACCATTTAAGTTACAACTGTATTTGCATTATATCGGTAATTATTCTCATTGTCAATTTTAAAATAATAAATCATATGATTTTAATGATTTTCAAATTTCAAAAAAACTCTTTAAAAAAATACTAAACTATAGTAAAATAAGTCAATAATATAAATTAAAGGGAAATACACGAAGTGTATAAAAATCACTGGATATGCTATTAAAAATTGGTGTAAATAAAATAGAAATATAAAGCTATTTAGGGTTTAGGCAGAATCAAAAAATAAACTAGTCAACTTTTTTTAAAAATCCGTTAAAGCATCGGCATTTTCAGAAAAAAGTTGTCTTATGAAATTTTTGATTAT
>JBDMZA010000152.1:0-2523 GCA_039770155.1 Clostridiales bacterium | reverse complement strand
GTTACAAGTAAAAGAAAACTATTGGAGCTGGTTAATAAAAAGATTGTTAGTGGATGGGATGATCCAAGATTATTAACATTATCAGGAATAAGAAGAAGAGGATATACTCCAGAGGCAATAAAGGATTTTTTAAGTAGGATAGGAGTGGCTAAAGTATACAGTGTTGTTGATATTGCTATGCTAGAGCATTGTATAAGAGAAGAATTAAACAAAAAAGCAAGAAGAATAATGGCGGTATTAAAACCTTTAAAATTAATTATAGATAATTATGAAGAAGGTGAAACGGAAGAATTAGAAGCGGTTAATAACCCAGAAGATGAATTATCAGGAACTAGAATGGTAAACTTCTCAAAAGAACTTTATATAGAGCAAGATGATTTTATGGAGAATCCGCCTAAAAAATACTTTAGATTGTTTCCTGGATCTGAAGTGAGACTAAAACATGCTTATATAGTTAAATGTACTTCGGTAGAAAAAGACAATAATGGACAAATTACTGCAATTCATTGTACATATGATCCTACTACTAAAGGTGGTACAGCTCCTGAAGGTAAAAAAATAAGGGGAACAATTCAGTGGGTTTCAAAAAATAATGCTATTGATGCTCAAGTAAGATTATATGAAAATTTATTTAATTCAGAAAATCCTGATAGAGATATTGATGAATTGGGATATGATAAAGTTATAAATAAAGATTCTCTTGTTATATTAAATAACTGTAAAATTGAAAAATCTATTGAAAAAGTTTCACAAACAGAAAGATATCAATTTATTAGAAATGGTTATTTTTGCCTTGATAATAAAGATTCAAGAGAAGGTAACTTAGTATTTAATAGAATTGTATCTTTAAAAGATTCTTGGAAAAAGATTAAAAAGAAAAACAATTAATGATAGATTAGGTAGAATTAAAAAATAAATCTATATATAAATAGGAATCAAATGATTTTAGTGATTCTAAGATTTTTAAAATGTGATAGTATTTTTTTAGGATATCCTAGTCAACTTTTTTTATAAAAAAACCTGATTTTTTGTAGATCAGGTTTTTTTATATTTTGGTTGAATTATTGCAATATGAATATTATAATATATCCTGAGTAAGTTTTGAATTTATATATTAATTTGCATAAAATATGTAAATTAATGAGAATCATACAATGAAGAAATATAACTTATTGTATGAGATTAAGTGTTAAAGCGTGAAGATTTTAGATTGATAGTTTTTTCACAATAAAGAAATTTATAAATTTATAAATTTATAAAATAGATTTTTGAAAATAATTCATAATTTTTATTAAAAATATATTACTTAGGGATATCCAAAAAATAAACTCTAATTTTTGAGGATGAATTTGTATGATTCAACTTAGTTTCAGACGAAAATAATTCGGTATTATTTTTTTAGGTTGTCTTAATGCATTTAATATAAAATTATTGATCGAGTGTTAAGCATAGTAAAAATTTCATAAAACAATTTTTTTTCTAAAATACAAATTTTTAAAAGAAGTTGACTAGTTAATTTTTGCTTTTGCCTTATTTACTTCGATATAATAATAGATGAAATATAATTTGCAATATTTAATTATATTAGTGTTTATATCAATACAATAGTATGTAAAAATTCAATCAAATTAATAGTGGAGGGAGAAAACAAGTAATGGAAATGTCTAAGAAAAAGATATCATCAAAGAAACTTGAAAAATTAGTCTTTAGCACATTGTTTTTAGTATGGTTGGTTATGATTATGCCAATGATGGTTTTTGCAAGTGAGGCAGATTTAGAAATTCCAGAATTAAGTTCTTTTCAACATCAACTTCTTTTAGCTGGAATGGGAATTTGCGGTCTAGGATTACTGTTTGGGTTTTACCAATTTCTAAAAGTTAAAAAAATTAAAGCACACAAGTCAATGCTTGATGTAGCAAATACTATTTATGAAACATGCAAAACTTATCTTATCCAACAAGGTAAATTTTTAGCAATTTTATTAGCATTTATTGGAATTTGTATTGCATTTTACTTTGGGAAACTCGATCATAAAGGAATTAAAGGGGTATCATTAATCCTACTGTGGACGATTATTGGTATTCTTGGTTCGTATGGTGTAGCATGGTTTGGGATTAGAATGAATACTTTAGCCAATAGTAGAATGGCTTTTAGTTCATTGGAAAGAAAACCTTTAAAACTTCTAAATATACCTCTTGATGCAGGTATGAGTATAGGAGTTGTTCTTATATGCGTTGAACTTATTATGATGCTTATAATTTTATTATTTGTTCCACGTGAATTAGCAGGAGCAAGTTTTATAGGATTTGCAATTGGTGAATCATTAGGTGCCAGTGCTCTTCGTATTGCAGGTGGTATATTTACGAAAATTGCAGATATTGGGTCAGATTTAATGAAAGTTATCTTTAAGATAAAAGAAGATGATCCCAGAAATCCGGGAGTTATAGCAGATTGTGTTGGGGATAATGCAGGAGATAGTGTAGGACCAACTGCAGATGGCTTTGAAACATATGGAGTTACTGG
>JBDMZA010000151.1:0-3840 GCA_039770155.1 Clostridiales bacterium | reverse complement strand
GGGCTTATGTGGATTATATTTATAAAGTAGGTGGAAAAGATGAATTAATAAGATTTTTTAATAATGAATCATCTGTTTTTAAATATAATGTAATAATTAAATTATCAGAAGAAAATGAAAATATTTCTAACTACGAAGAAGATATAGTGATTTATTTAGAAAAATTAACAAAATATAAATATTATTATGGTGACTTAGTATATAACAAAGGGAATTTACTAGTTAAAACTTTAGAAGCTGCACTTAAACTAAAGAATAAAAAAATTGATGAATTTATATTATTATTAACAAGTGATAAAAGTAAATTTTTTGGGAAAATGGATTTAATTAAAAATATTAAAAAGATAGACTGCTCAGAATATTTGAAACCACTTGTTAAATTAGTTTCAGAGGATAATATTGATGAAGATTATGGTAAAATAGAGTTAAAACTACTTTCAAATCCAAATTCCTATGAAAATTTAAATAATGCATGCCATAAAAGCAAAATTGTTAGTATTCAAAATTCAAAAATTTATAATAACAAATATTCAGTTGCTGATGATGGTTCTGTCATTATGTGGAATAAAGAAGATTTAGGTTTTGTAATTAGACTATATAGTATTTATGTTAAAAAAATGTGTATTTCAGAAAGTTCAAGATATTTTCTATTTTTATCAGAAAACATGTATATTCTAACTGATGTTTTCACAGGAAAAGATAAAGAGATATTAATTGATGAAGGAATTTTTTATATAAATTTTTACAAAGAGTCTGTTTTATGTATAACTAAAAATTGGAATATTAAAATTGATGGGAAATTAATAGATGTTGATTTAGAGTTAGATAAAGATGAAATAGTGAGTATGATTTCAATCAAAAATAAAATAATTGTATTAGATAAAAATAATTTTATTAACATTTTTGATATTGATAGAGATTTTGTGAATATTTCAGTTCAATATGTAAGAATTGATAAAAATAAAAATGTTAAGATATGTAGGAATAATGATGAAGAAATTTATATTATAAATGAAGAGAAAATTATTATTTACAACATAAATGACATGAAATTAGATAAAGAAATATACACACAAAGCAGTATAAATAACTTCATAGTATCAAAAGATAGAAAATATTATTTGCAAATTCATAATAATACAATTGAGTTTTATAAATCTGAAAATTATGATCTTATTGCAAGAAAATCATTTGAAAAAAAGGTTTCTTCAATCTTAAATAATGACACAAATAATTTTTATGTAGCACTAGAAAATGGAATGTTATACCATTTAAAGCTATAGGATAACTTAAGAAATATATCACATTTTCTTAGGGATATCCAAAAAATAAACTCTAATTCTCGAGTATGAATTCACATGATTTAAGTGAACTTCAGACAAAAAGAATTCGGTAGTATTTTTTAGGTTATCCTTAGTATAATTCATTACAACTGTGTAATTTTATATTGAAAATGAAGATTTATTATTTGTTATTCCTAACAACAATCAGAAAAATAATATTATATATTAAAATTTATTGTTTTGGGAGATTATAAGAATGTATGAAACGTTAAACTTTTATGCAACTTTAGACGATTACTGCGCACTATATAATTTCTTATTAAACAAAAGATACAAAATATTTAAAGAAGATACTGAAAGAGAATATAAAACTTTTAAGAGGTTTGAAAAAGATTTATTAAATAATAGCAAAGGTATATTTTATGGAATTGCATTAAATGTAAATGTAAGTCATCCTGAATTAGAAACTAAGGAAATTATACTACAAGTTGACAATAAAAGTAAGATAATTTCAAGAAATGGTATATTGCTAAATATTGGTAGTGTGAATTTTAATAATATTTGCAATACTTACATTGAATATCCTGATTTAGATGAATATTTTAAGAAATTAAATGTTTTAAATAGTATATTTCCACAACTTGAACCCACAAAGCAAGAGTGGGAATCTTGTTTAGTTATACTAGATGATATAAAACAGTATATAGAGAAATATGGAATATGTATGAACGGAAGTTGGGTATTAAGTAACGCACTTAAGACAGATATAGCAGAAAATATTTTGTATGAGCCTCAGTATGATAAAAAAAACAAAAAAAGAGATTTTATAATTGAAGAATGTGATGATGTTATAAGAATGAAAACTTTAACAGGTTTTGAAAAGCCTAATGATATTTATAAAAGCATAATGGACAAAATTATAATTGAACATCCTGAAATAGATATAAAAAATGATATATTAAAAATTATTGACAGACATTTTAATAAAAAAATGAGAGAAGAATTAAGATGGTATGGAAAAACAGATTCAGAAAATTTAAATGAATGCTTTTCATATTTAAATCAAAAATATAATATCTATACTAGACAAAATTTCACAAATTGTCTGACGGATGGAAATTATGAAATACTAAATATAATTAAAAATGATAAAAATAATAATTATATAGGTTATGTATATTTTCATAAACAAGATTTAGTAAGAGCGATTGACTATAATTGTCTATTTATAGCTTATGGTTCAACTTCCTTAGACAATAATGATTCAATTGAAATCGGTAAAATTGTATATGAGAATTTAAAAAAATTTGGATTTAATCCTGAATGGAGTGGTTCTCCGAAAAATAGGATAAAAATATCTATTGAATGGAAAAAGAGGATATTTATTTGAAGAATCAATGAGATTTATTTCGAGAAATAAACTTGAGTAAAATATATTTTGTATTCACCACCTTGCATAATACCTATACCTATATTATTAAAATCACCTAGAATATTATTTTTATATTCTTTTGATTGCATAAGGGTTTCAACTACAAAAATTGAATTTCTATGTCCAGCAGAAATATTTTCTGCAACTTTATTAAATTCTAAACCTGTAGACTTTAATCGGTCAATAGGTTTATTACCATTTTTATCCTCATGTGAAAAATATTTATTTGAAATCATATCATTACAATGGTTTTTAGCTACCTTAGTTGCTTCTTCAGAAAGTTTTAAAGGTATTTTTTTATTTTTTAATCTAACCATATTAATAATATCAAACATTTGTTTTTCGAGATACAAATTTAATTCATCATCATTGGTTTTTTCATCAAATGTAAGTGGTTTGATTTTAGGCAAAATGCTTATTTGAAAACAAGATAATGTGTTTAATTCACTATCAAAGAATAAATCTAATTCAAAATTATCATTTATCCAAATATTATCAATTTCCTTGGTGATTTTAAATTCTTCATTTTCTAATATTTTTTCACAAGTTTCTTTTGAGGTTCCAATTTTTATACTATTAAATAATTTATAATTATCAGATGAAGTAAAAAAAGAAGTGCATTTATTTTCATTATTTCCAATCATCATAAAATTATTAAAATCTTTATTATAAATAAACAAATTATGATTATATTCATTTTTGTCTTTTCTATCTGGATCTCCAATAAAAGATTTTATTTTATCATTATTAACACCTATTATGTTTTCAATATTTGATTTTGAAACTTGCTCAGGTTTATTTGTAGAGATATTTGGAGTAATATCACTTATCACATTTTTTTCTGTCGCTGTGTTTGAATTTTTGTCTAAAAAGAATCTATTGCTAACATAATTATACAATAATACAAATACTAAAATAAATATAATAACAGTAAAAGCTATTAAAAATTGTCTTGATTTATTAATTTTAAATTTTTTAATAGTTTTATTTTTTTTATAGCTATCTTTATATCTGTTTATTATATCTGAATTAAGATTAGTTAGCATATTTTTTTGATTACTATTTTTTTTTGAATTAACAATATTTTTGGTGTATTTTTTATTATTCATTTTTTCCCCCAGCAAT
>JBDMZA010000150.1:0-4510 GCA_039770155.1 Clostridiales bacterium | reverse complement strand
TTAAAAGAAATTAAAAGATACTTAAATATTTATTTTTTATTTATAAAGAATTGTTTGATTGCTCAGTTGGAATATAGAACTAATTTTGCTATAGCTATGCTTATTGAGTGCGCATTTTTATTTACAAAAGTATTATACATTATAGTGATTTTTAATGTTGGTGTTACTATTAACGGTTTAGAGCCATATGAAATATTGATGTTTATTGGATCTTATACTATCATAACAGGATTTATGGATGCTATCTTTTTTCCTAACATATCAAGAATATCTCAATATGTGCGGAGCGGCGAATTAGATCTATATATAACAAAACCACTCTCTTTACAGTTTATTGTCAGTTTTAGATATTTTGATTTTGGACTAGCAATACCAAATATAATTGTAGGCATTGTTATGGTTGTTGTAGCTTGGCTAAAAGTTGGGATTGATATAAGTCTTTTTAATATTACAGGATATATTATACTTAGTATATTAGGACTTATTATTACATATCCGGTATTGATGTTTCCTACATTATTGTCTTTTTGGGTTATAAATACAAGCGAATTAAATAATATAACATTTGCTCTATGGGATTTTAACAATATGCCTATGCAAATATATGGCAAGGTACTACAAAAAATTGGGGTCTTTTTAATTCCAATTTTCATAATTACAAACTTTGCACCAATGTTTGTAATGGGATTATTAGATACAACATACATTATTTGGTCTATTGTAGCTGCAATTTTATTTAATTTACTTTTGAGATTATTTTGGACATTAGCATTAAAGAGTTATTCCAGTGCAAGTAGTTAAAAAATATAATGTGAAAATATATATTAAAAAGTTAAAATAAATAAAATCTATTTGTTGTACTTAAAATTCTGATAGCTCACAGATCACAACCGTGAGTTTAGAAAAGAGATGATTATATTATGAGTAATGTAGAATTAAATATTTTACTTCAAAAGAAAATTACTACATATTTGAATTATATATTACCATTATCAGCAATTCTTTGGGATGAAAAAAAATTAAATTGGCTTAATGAACATTTTATTCAATTATATGCTATGAAGTATAATAAAACAGATTATATATGGTTAGACTATCATGAAGAGCTACATTTTGTTAAAGATATCTCTGAATATAAATTTATTTCTTCAAATCAAATTAAAAATTTGGATATAATAAATTTTTTGAAAGATAAATTAAGAAATAATTACTATTTAATGTTGTTTCTAGATAAATATTTTCTTGAAGAAACCGATTCCTATTTAAAAGAACATGAATTTTTACAAATCTTTTTGTATGGTTATAATGACATATCAGAAGAATTTTATTCTATAGGATTTATGGATAATCAAGAAATAGGATTTTTGCGTTATTCATATAAAGATATTATAAGTTCTTATGAATTTTGCCAAAATAATTATGAAAACGATATGATATGGGTTAAACTATATACATGTATTCTCATAAAACCCTTTAATTTTGATAGTAATTATAAATGTGATTTACCATTCATACTTTCATATATAAATAATTATCTTACAGGATATAACAAACAACCACTACGTCCTGAAATAAAAACTATAAACGGTGAAAATGCTATATATGGAATAAAAGTTATTGATGTTGTTATTGAGTACCTAAAGAAATTATTAGAAAATAAGTATTTGATGGATTACAGGCAAGTTCACTTAATACATGAACACAAAAAATTAATGTTAACAAGAATTAACTTTTTAGTTGAGATGTATAATGTAAACATTGAAAAATTTTATAAATATATTGATTTGTACAAAAATATTGAGAAGAATACAGAGGCTGCAAGGATGTTTTATTTAAAAGGTATTTTAAAGTATGGTAAACGAAATATATATGCGTTTTTAGAGGATAAAACTGCAATAGAAAAAATAATTCATATATATGAGGAAACAAAAAAGCAAGAAGAATTAGTGCTGAGTGAATTAATATATCAATGCAGTAAATAATTACTGAAAATATTTAATTTGTTTAATAGATCAACTAGTGTATCAAGACATAAGTCTAGCCTAGACGAATATATGCTTTTGAAGTTAATAAATGCCACAAATTAAATATAGACAAAATTAAAAATGATAGTAAACTTGTTGTTGTCAAATATTAAAAAAATATATCAACAAGGAAACTATCACTTTGAAAACAATTTTAAAGCAAGATAAAAAATTAATCAATATAATTAATGAAAAACTTAGTAATACTAAAAAAAGCCAGCATATCAAAAATATACACCAATATGTTGAAAAATTATATATTTACTTAATTTTAAATTAAATAAAAACAAAAAATCTTAAAATAATTTAAGACTTTTTGCTTTTATATATTAGGATTTATCTTTAATAAATTATTTTTTTATCAATTTCTTCCTTTAATCTATTAATAAATTCATTTAAATTTATTGAACCTTCATCTTGATTATGTCTACTTCTTATTGATATTGTAGAATTTTTGGATTCGCTCTCACCAATTATGGCTATGTAAGGAACTCTTTCATTTCTTGCTTCACGAATCTTATAGCCAATTTTTTCATTTCTTCTATCGACTTCTACTCTAATTCCATTATTATTTAATTCATTTAATACAGTATCTACATATTCATCAAACTTTTCCGAAATGGATAATATCTTAACTTGCACAGGTGATATCCATAATGGAAATTTACCAGCAAAATGTTCAATTAATATTCCAATAAATCTTTCTATACTACCAAATACAACTCTATGTATCATTGTTGGTCTATGTTTTTCACCATCACTTCCAATATATTCAAGATCAAATTTTTGAGGTAGTTGAAAATCTAATTGAATAGTACCACATTGCCAAGTTCTACCAAGACAATCTTCAAGATGGATATCTATTTTAGGACCATAGAAAGCTCCATCTCCTTCATTTATCTTAAATTCAATATTGTTATCTTCCAATGATCCCTTTAAAGCTTCTATTGCTCTGTTCCATTCCTCATCGGTTCCAATACTTTTTTCTGGTTTTGTCGATAATTCAATATGATATTTAAATCCAAATGTACTATATACATCATCAATTAATTTAAGAACATTTTTAATTTCATCTTTTATTTGATCTGGTAACATATAAATATGGGCATCATCTTGTGTAAAGTTTCTAACTCTCATAAGACCATGAAGAACACCAGATTTTTCATGTCTATGAACTAAACCAAGTTCACCAACTTTTATTGGAAATTCTTTATATGAATGTTTCTTATTTTTATATACTAAAATACCTCCTGGACAATTCATTGGTTTTATTGCATATTCATTCTCATCAATTGTTGTAGTATACATATTTTCCTTATAATAACTCCAATGTCCTGACTGCATCCATAAATCTTTGTTTAATATTATTGGAGTTGATATTTCAGTATAGCCAGCTTTAGTATGTATTTTCCTCCAATAATCTAATAAAGTATTTTTTAAAATCATTCCTTTATTCAAGAAAAATGGAAATCCAATACCCTCATTCATGAATTCAAATAATTCAAGCTCTTTGCCCAGCTTTCTATGATCTCTTTTTTTAGCTTCCTCTAGTTTTTCAATATATTCATCAAGTTCCTTTCTTTTAGGAAAGGAAGTTCCATAAATTCTTTGGAGCATTTTATTTTTTTCATTTCCACGCCAATAAGCACCTGCAAAACTTAAAATTTTCATTGCTTTAACTTGACCTGTTGACATTAGATGTGGACCTGCACACAAGTCAACAAATTCACCTTGTTTATAAAAAGATATTTCTTCACTATCATCTAAATCCGCAATTAATTCAACTTTATAATCTTCTTTTTTCTCTTTCATAAATTCAATTGCTTCATTTTTAGAAAGTATAAACTTTTCTATTTTTAGATTTTCTTTAATTATTTTTTTTACTTCATTTTCAATTTTTTCAATATCTTCTGTTAAAAAGGTTTTTTCTGAGTCAAAATCATAATAAAAACCATTTTCAATAGAAGGACCAATAGCAAGTTTAACATTTGGAAATAATCTCTTTACCGCTTGAGCTAAAATGTGAGAGCTAGTATGTCTATAAGCATTTTTACCACCATCACTATCAAATTTAAGAATATTTATATCACTATCTGTAGCAACTTCATACCTCAAATCTTTTAGCACTCCATCAACTTCACCTGCTAAAGCTACCCTCATCAGGCCCGGACTTATACTTTCTGCAATTTCCTTTACAGAAATTTTATTTTCATATTCTTTTATATTTCCATCTTTCAAAGTAACTTTTATCATTTTTTACCTCCATGTAATTATTTCTACATAAACAAAAAACACTCATCCTTAGATAAAAGGGACGAGAGTTCACCCGTGGTTCCACCCTAATTGAAAATCATTATTGATTATAATGTAATCATCACAAAGCTCCAAGATTAGCTTCAACTAAAATATATATAGGAATACTTTCAGCTACTATATTCCCTCTCTTTATATAACACATATAGTCTACTCTTCTATTCATTGCCTAT